>JALORM010000207.1 GCA_025458985.1 Paracoccaceae bacterium
CCGCCGTGACCGACGCCGCCATCCCGCCCGTCCGCACCCTGCCCGACGCGCAGACGGTCACCGCCGTCACCCACTGGACCGAACGCCTGTTCTCGTTCCGCGTGACGCGGCCGCAGTCACTGCGCTTCCGCTCGGGCGAATTCGTGATGATCGGGCTCCTCGACGACAACGGCCGGCCGCTGCTGCGCGCCTATTCCATCGCCTCGCCCAGCTGGGACGATGAGCTGGAGTTCTACTCGATCAAGGTGCCCGACGGCCCGCTGACCTCGCGGCTGCAGCACATCCGGCCGGGCGACCAGATCATCCTGCGCCCAAAGCCGGTCGGCACGCTGGTGCTGGACGCGCTCCTGCCCGGAAAGCGGTTGTGGTTTCTGGCCACCGGCACCGGCATCGCGCCCTTCGCGAGCCTGATGCGCGACCCCGAGACCTACGAGAAGTACGAGCAGGTCATCATGATGCACACCTGCCGCGAGACGGCCGAACTGGAATACGGCCGGCGTCTGGTCGACGAGCTGGCGAACGATCCGCTGATCGGCGAGATGGTCGACGGCAAGCTGTTCTACTACCCCACGACCACGCGCGAGCCCAGCGAGCTGATGGGCCGGATCACCGACAACCTGAGCTCTGGCAAGGTGTTCCAGGACCTTGGCCTGCCGCCGATGGACCCGGCGACCGACCGCGCCATGGTCTGCGGCTCGCTAGCCTTCAACCTGGATGTGAAGGCCGTGCTCGAAAGCTTCGGCCTGAGCGAGGGCGCGAACTCCGAACCCAGGGAATACGTGGTCGAGAAAGCCTTCGTCGGCGACGGCATCTGACCGGCGCCGCTTGAAGGGAAGGCCCCGGGGGGCCTTCCCGAGGCGCGTTCAGAGCCCGAGCGCGACCCTGAGCTGCGTCAGCACGCCTTCCAGAAGGGCGGGCGTATTGCGGGCTCCGTCGAGCGCCGCGCGCAGGCTGGCCTTCTGGGTGTCGCCCAGGCTCGACTCGTCGATCGCCGCAACGACACGGTCGTAGTCGAAGCCTTCGACCGTCAGCAGGGTGTCGAGCTCTTCGGCCGTGGCGGTCGCGGTCTCCTGCGCCGCATCCGCGGCCTCGGTCGCCGTGTCTTGCGCTGCATCCGCAGCCTCGGTCGCCGCGTCGGCGGCCTCGGCAGCCGCGCCTTCGACGGCTGTGGCCGCGTCAGAGGCTGCGTTCTCGACGGCAGCTGCGGCTTCGGCAGCAGCGGCTTCGGCAGCGGCCGCAGCTTCAGCGGCGGCGGCTTCCGCAGCGGCGGCGGCTTCGGCTTGCGCGGCAGCCGCAGCGGCGGCTTCGGCCTCGGCTGCCTCTTCGGCGGCGATCCTCGCGGCCTCGGCCTCGGCGGCGGCCTGACGCGCCTGCTGGTCAGCCCAGTACCAGTACCCGCCGCCGGCCAGAACGGCGACGACGACGGCGATGAGCAGGGTGCGGTTCATGTTGTGTCCTTCCGTGCAGATGCGTCCCAAGTCCGCAGCGCGGAGGTGCCAGAAGCGTGGCCCGGGCGAAAGCGCTTTCTGACCTCGGCCCGCGAAAAACCGTCTGCCGGCCCTCTGCCAATCGCCGGTTGAAAGCCACCGCAGCCGCGGCTATTTTCCGCGCGATCCGCTTCAACTGCAGAAAGGACCGAAGCCATAGCCCGCAGACCCCATAACGCCCCACCGGTGCGTGAGACTGGCCCCCGCGTCAACGGACGCATCCGGGCCCCCGAAATCCGGCTGATCGGCGCCGAAGGCGAGAACCTCGGTGTCCTCGATCCCAGGAGGGCCCTGGAACTGGCCGAGGAGGCGGGGCTGGACCTCGTCGAGATCTCGCCCAACGCCACGCCTCCGGTCTGCAAGATCATGGACTTCGGCAAGTACAAGTACGAGACGCAGAAGCGCGAGGCCGAGGCGCGCAAGAAGCAGAAGATCATCGAGATCAAGGAAATCAAGTTCCGCCCCGGGACCGACAAGCACGACTACGACGTGAAGATGCGGTCGGTCCTGAAATTCCTCGAAGAGGGCGACAAGGTGAAGGTGACGCTGCGCTTCCGCGGACGCGAGATGGCGCACCAGGAGCTGGGGCTCGACCTTCTGAACCGCGTGGCGGCCGACGTGCAGGAGATTGCCAAGGTCGAGAACATGCCGAAGCTGGAAGGCCGGCAGATGGTGATGATGATCGCGCCGAAGTAGGCCGCCCCCCGACCGACAGGCGCCCGTTCTCCGGCCCGGGGGGCGGGCGCCCTGCGTTTCAGGTTGCCCGTCTCAGGGCGCTGAATCCCGCTGGAAGATCCAGTCGTGGTCGGGGTGGTTGCGGAACCGCCACTTGCGGATCGGCCCGGCCATGACGTTGAGGTAGTACATCTCGTAGCCGTAGGGCGCCCCGCAGGGGTGGTGCCCGCGCGGCACCAGCACCACGTCGTGGTTCTGGACGGCCATCGTCTCGTCGAGCGACCCGTCCTCGGTCCAGACCCGCTGGAGGCCGAAGCCCTGCGCGGGGTTGAGGCGGTGGTAGTAGGTCTCCTCCAGGTAGGTCATGTTCGGATAGTCGTCCTCGTCGTGCCGATGCGGCGGATAGGACGACCAGTTGCCCTGCGGCGTGAAGACCTCGGTCACCAGCAGGCTTTCGGCAACGTCGCGTTCCTCCATCGCGATGGGGTGGATGTGGCGGGTGTTGGCGCCCTTGCCCCGCGTGACGCGCCCGATCCCGGCCGGGCCGATCACCTGAGCGGGCTTGGTGCCTGTCGCCGGGGCGGTGCAGACCGCCAGCGTACAGGCCGTGGTCGCCGTGGCCGACCAGTCGGACCGCGCAGGCACGTAGACGCAGTGCGGCGGCGTGCCCTCGAAGACGTCCATACGGTCGCCCAGCTCGCCGAAGCTGCTCTCGCCCGCGCCGATCTCGGCCCGGCCCTCGACCAGGACCAGGATCACCTCGGTTGCGCCGGTCGGCTCGGCGACCGTTTCGCCGGCGGCGAGGCGGTAGAGCCCGAAGCCGACGTAGCGCCACCCGGCCGTGGCGGGGGTGATGTCGTGGACCTTGCCGGTCGTTGCCGTGGGGCGGCGCAGAAGCGGGCTCATCGTCGGTCTCCTTTCCGTCAGGCGCGGCGGCGCGCGGTCTGCGCCGCCAGCGCCGCGTCGAAATCGGCGGACGCCCAGCCCTCGGCCAATGCCCGGCGCATCAGCGCCGCCTGGGTCTCGGGGGCAAGACCGCCCAGCGGAGGGTCGGAGTCGAGGTTGGTCGGAAAGGCATAGCCTTCGGCCGCGGCCGCGATGGCGGCCTCTGCTCCGGCGTCGCTCAGCCGCCCCGCCGCGCGCAGCTCCCGAAGGGCCGGATAGAGCCTGCGGCACATCCCCTCGCGGTCCACCGCCTCCATCGCCCGCCCGAAGGCCGAAGACACCTGCAGAAGGTTCGCCATGCGCTGCACGTCCGCCGTCCGGTTCTGCCCGCCCGCATGGAAGAGGGCGGGGTTGAAGAACAGCGCGTCGCCCTTGGCCAGAGGTAGCTGGACATGGTGCGCCTCGAAGAAGTCGCGGAACTCGGCCCGGCGATAGGCCATGTAGCCCGGCCGGAACGCCTGCGAGAACGGCAACAGCTTCGTCGGCCCCGCCTCGACGGGCATGTCGCAATGCGCGACCGCGCCCTGAAGGGTCAGCACCGCCGACAGGTCGTGGGCATGGGCGGGAAAGCGCGCGGCGACCTCTTCGGTCTGGAAGCCCAGGTGATAGTCGCGGTGCGCGGTCTGCGCCGCCCCACCCGGGCGCACGAGGTTGACCTGCGCCGTCATCTGGTAGCCGGGGCCGAGCCAGGCCTCGCACACGCCTGCGATGGCGTCGTTGCCGAAGTAGAGCGCAAAGACCTCGGGATCGGCCTCGCAGAGCTTCTGGAGCGAGTTCCAGATGCGGTCGTTGGCGCCGGCCTTGGCGAAGTGGTCCGCCCCGCCGCCGCCGGCCGCCTTCTCTTCGGCAATGATGCGGTCATGGATCGCGGTCGCCGCATCGATGGGCGCCGTGTCGGGATAGGCGCCGCGCAGCACCAGCACGCCCGCCGACCGGCCGAGGACGCGCCCCCATTCGCCCATCAGCGCCCGCCGCGCCGCGGGGTCCGCCAGCGTGGCGCCAAGTGCTGCCACGTCGTAGACCGGAACGTTCCGCACCACCTCGGCCGCGTGGGGCACTTCGGCGGGCGGCAGTTCCTGCCCGCAGAGCGCGGCGAAGGCCGCAAGGTCGCAGTCGGCGGCGTCGAAGTAGGTGTGATCCTTCATCCCTGCCCTCCCCTCGGGTCCTCGGTCGGGTCGAAGGCGATGAAGAACTGGTGCGCGCAGTAGAGCCCCAGCGCGCCGAACAGGATCGCCCAGAACACTGCGCCCGAGGCAAGCTCGACCGCCGCCCAGCCGAGGCAGACCGCGACGATTGCCACCCGCCGCCACATTGGCCGGAAGAACGGGTGCTGGACGTCGAGGAACTTCATGCCGCCCGGTCCAGCCCGGCGTCCCGCGCGAGCGC
>JALORM010000208.1 GCA_025458985.1 Paracoccaceae bacterium
GCCAGAACCCGGTTGAGATCGGCGATGTCCTCGGGCCGGACCGCCAGTTTCGGAAGCACCGGCGGGGTCGCTGCCGGCGCGGCGGTGGGCCCGGGGGGGCAGGCGCCGCCGCGGAAGAGCGACCTGACGGACCGGGCGGGCATCATGAGGCCGCGCCTTCGGCGGACGCGCGCGCGGCCCGTCCGGCCCAGAGGGCGAAATGCGCGGAAAGCCGGTCTGCTGGCGCCGAGAAACCGCGCCGGTCGAGCAGAGGGGGGTCAAGCCGCAGCGAGAGGTAGACGGCCTCGGCCCTGGGGCGTCCGCTAAGCCACGCGGCAAGGGCCGTCCAGCCTGCATCGAGGCCCGCCTGGTCGGCGCCGGGGCGCCAGGGCGGGTCGGTGGCGGGCAAGGACAGCACGAGGTCGACCGCCCGGGCGCCGAAGCGGTCGCGCAGCGCGGCGGCATCCGGGCCGCGGACTGCCGCGCGGAGACGATCGTCGTAGAACGCGGCGGCCGCCGTCTGGACCGCAAGGCTCAGCGGACGGTCATCGTCGGCCAGCAGGAGATCGCGCGCGGCGGACGCCGGGATCGACAGGGCAGGGGGCACGTCGGCCCACCGGGCGACGGTGCGGGCGACCGCCTCGCGCAGCCGGGGCGAGGCCGCGATCCGGTCGCGGACCGCGCTGTCGATGGCCTCGCCGCAGGCCAGGGTCAGCCGCGCCGGCGCGGCGATGGCGATCAGATCGGCAAGCCGGACCGCATCGGCCCCGTCGGCAGTGCCGCACGCCGGCTCGGCATGGTCGGTGCCGCCTGCAGGACGCTCGCCGTCCATCATGGCGCGCCCGCTGACGGTGGCATCGGGCAACCGCCTGCGAAGTCCAGCCGGAACACCGTTCCGCCGCCCCGCCTGTCCATGGCGTCGATCCGGCCGTCGAGGCGCGACAGGATCTCGGCCACGATGAAAAGGCCAAGGCCATTGCCCTTGCAGCCGCCCCCGGCCGACCCGCGCGCGAAGGGCCGGTAGAGAAGCTTGCGGTCGGCCGCCGAAAGCCCCGGGCCCCGGTCCATCACGAGGACCGACCCGCTGCGTGCAAGCACCACATCGACCCGCGCGCCCCTCGGCGAATACTTGAGCGCGTTCTCGACCAGGTTGGCCAGGGCCTCGACCGCAAGGTCGGGGTCGCCCCTCCGGGACGTGGCCGGCTCGAAACTGCGGAAGGCGATGGTCTGGCCCCGGCCAAGCGCAAGCGGCGCAAGGTCGGCGCAGACCCGCCGGATCAGGTCGGCCAGCGGCAGGTCGACGGCACCGGTCTCGGCCGACCGGCAGCGTGCAAGCACAAGGATGCCGTCGATCAGGCGCGCGAGCTTCTCGATGTCCTCGTGCAGAGTCCGACGGTCGATTCCCAGCGGCGAGGCGAGCCGCGCGTCCATGGCCGCCAGCGGCGTCTTGATCTGGTGGGCGACGATGGCGGCCCAGTCGAGCGATCCCGCGGCGCCGCCGGTCTGCAGGCGGCTAGACATGGGCCGTGTCCCGGTCACGCAGGATGTAGCCGACCCCGCGGATGGTCACGAGCTCGGCCGTGGAGCCTGCGGCGAGCAGCGCCTTGCGCAGGCGGTGGACCGATACGTCGATGGCGCTGAAGGTCACGTCCTCGTGGAAGCCGTAGCTCTGCGCCTCGATGCTGTCGCGTGACACGACGCGCCCCCGGGCCCGGACAAGCTGGTCCAGAAGGCCCAGTTCGCGCCGGGCGACGGGAAGCGGCGACCCCGCCACCATCACCGACCGATCCGCGCAGTCAAAGACAAGATTGCCGATGCTGAGGGACGTCGGGGCAAGTTCGGCAGGCCGGCGCATCAGGGCCCTGACCCGCGCGATCAGTTCGGCGGGGTCGACCGGCTTGTAGAGGTAGTCGTCGGCGCCTCCGTCCAGCCCGGAAATCCGTTCGGCGACCGATCGGCAGACCGACGAGATGACGATGGCCGGCGTGGCCTTCCGGCCGCGCCGGAGGCCTGCGAGGAAATCGAGCCCGTCGCCGTCCGGGAGCATCCGGTCCAGGATCAGCAGGCCGTAGTCGTAGACGCGCACCGCCGCGTCCGCTTCTTCGAGCGTTGCGACATGATCTGCGGGAAAGCCGCTTCGGCCAAGCGCGTTCACCAGCGCGACCGACACGGCGGCCTCGTCTTCCACGAGAAGGATCTTCAAGACACTCTCCCTAGTTCAACCGTCAGGTTGCCGTCGCGGCGGTTCGAAGACCCGAAGCCCGGGGACAGGAGAGAAATCCCGCAGGCAGCCGCCTGTTCGTTCCGTCACACTTCCACAGCGAATCGGCGTGCGGCAACTGCCGCTATCGGCGAGTCGCGCGGATAGGCAGAAAGCCGCCGACCGCCCCGATGGCCGGCTGGCCGACGGGCAGCGTCCTGCCCGGGCAGGGTGCGGGCAGGGCAACGCGGGCGCCGCCCGATCGGTCAGGTGCCGGGGTGCGCGTTCGACACGCCAGGTCCGTCGGGGCACCGGCCAGCAAGGGCGCGGTCTGGTGGCTGGCATCGCGGCGCGGGTTGCGACGCTGGCAGCGTTTCCCCCGCCCGCCGGACCGCCGGGAAGCCGTAAGATTGAGGTAAGCGTCGCTTCCTAGCGTCCTGGCATCGACGGACGACGAGGCCTGCGGGAGGACGCCGACATGACCATCGAGGCTGCAGGAGAGACAGTCGCAGGCGTATCGGCGCCCGGATGGGACGCTGCGCTGGTCGACGTCAGGCTCGACCGCTCGGCCGGGTCGGACGCCTCCGGGGAAACCACTGTCGTCCCTCAGGCCGAGGCGGCCGAGGCCGATGCGTTCTCGCGCCTGTCGCACCACGTCGAGCGGATTGCGACGGGCTTCGAACCGCCCGCACACACCGCCGCGGCCGGATCGGTCGGGCGTCTGGGCGACCCTGCGGCGGAGCGTTCCGCCGGGGTGAGGCCGGTCGGCACGGACGGCGAAGTGCCGCCGCCGAGCTACCGCGAGCTGATGCAGAACTTCCGCGCCGCGACCGACCACGCGATGGAGGTCACGCTCGTCGGGTCGGCGGGCACCAGCATGGCCGGCTCGATGAGCAAGCTGATGTCGGGCCAATGACGGCGGTGCGCAGTCTCCGGATCGCCGTGGCGGCGCTGGCCGTGGCCCTAACCCTGGCGGGGTGCCGGACCGAGCTTCACAGCCGCCTGACCGAGCGCGAGGCCAACGAGATCGTTGCGCTTCTGACGACGAACGGCATCGACGCGACCCGACAGGTCGTCGACGGCGAGCTCGTGTCGGTCTTCGTTGACGAGCGGCAGTTCTCGCGCGCGGTCGAGATTCTGAAGCAGGAGGGCTATCCCCGGCAGGACTACGCGAACTTGGGCGACGTGTTCCAGGGCAACGGGTTCGTCGTCTCGCAGACCGAAGAGCGCGCCCGCTTCGTCTTTGCGCTGACGGAAGAGCTGTCCCGCACGATCTCAGAAATCGACGGCGTGCTCTCGGCGCGGACCCACGTGGTCCTGCCCACCGCCGACCCGCTTGCCCGCACCAGCGCGCCCTCTTCGGCCTCGGTCGTGATCCGGCACGCCGCCGAGGCGAATGTCGCGGCGCTGCTGCCGCAGATCAAGACGATGGTCGCCAACGCCATCGAGGGGCTGGAATACCGCAATGTCTCGGTCGTGTTCCTTCCGGTGACGCGACGCCGCACGCCGCCTGCCGAAACCCCGCCTGCTCCGGTGGCCTCGATGCTGCTGACCGGGCCGACGGCGGTGCCCGTGGCTGCGGCGCTGGCGGCGGGCGCGGCGCTTGGCGGGCTTGCCGCCGCGGGCGTTGCCGCCTGGCGGCGGCGTGCGGGGCGGGGCCTTGCCGTGGAGCGCGCGGACTGATGGGCCGCGCGCTCGACACCGCCGCCGACCGGGACGTGCCGGCCCTGCTGGACGACCTTGCCCCGACGATCCTTTCCGCACGCGAGGCGGGCCTGTGCCTTGACGCGCGGGATGTGCTTGCCGCCGCCCGGGCGCAGGCCGACCGCTGGACCCGCGGCGCCCGCATCGCATTCCGGCAGGCGCGGGAGGCCGGGCGCCGGGAAGGGCAGGCCGAAGGCCTGGCCGAGGTGCTGGCCGTCGCCGTGGCCCGCGATGACGAGGTGGCCGCTGTGCGTGCCGGGTTCCGCGCCGAGCTGAACACCCTCGTGGTCGAGACCTTCGAGCGTTTCTTCGGGGCGGCGGACCGGCACGACCTGCTGGCCCGGTCGCTCGACGCTGCGCTGGCGCAGATGTCCGTCCCCGCGCGGCTTCGGGTTGCCGTGGCGCCCGAGGATCACGCGGCCCTGGTCGCAGCCGCCGCGCCGAACCGCCGGCCGGTGCCGCTTGTTCCCGACGCGGCGGTGCCGCCCGGCACCGTGCTGGTCGAAAGCGACCGGGGCGAGGTGCGGATATCGCTCGACCGGCATCTCGATACCCTGCGGCGCGCGCTTGCCGCGGCGGGCGGGCGCGATGCGTGACGACCGCG
>JALORM010000209.1 GCA_025458985.1 Paracoccaceae bacterium
ATGGCCTTTGCGCCGGCGCGGCTGAGCCTGAAGCCGGGCGAGGGGCCGCCGCACATCCGGCTTGACCGGGCGGCAGAGTTCCTGATCGGCGACAGGCTGCGATAGGCGCCGGGGGCAGGGGGGCGTCCCGCCCCCCGCCGCGCGGGCGGGCCGCGCGGCTCCCCCCTGGCGGTATTTGGGACAAAAGGAAGGACGCTGGAGGAAGCGCATGGGCAAGCGGCCGCTGATCGTGGAGCGGGAGGGTCCGGCCGAGGTGACGCCGGCGACGGCGCCGCCGGTGCCGGACGCGGGCCTGCCCGAGCCCCGCGCGATGCGCGCGGCGGTGGCGCTTGCGGCGCGGCGGCCGTCGCGGCTGGGCCGGCTGTTCCGGGGCGCGCTGACGGCGGCGCTGGGCTTCGTCGTCTCGCTCGCCGCCTGGAATTTCGTGACGGGCCTTCTGGCGCAGAACCCCGTGCTGGGAGCGGTGGCGGCCGGCCTCTTCGGTCTGGTGCTGCTGGCGGCGCTGCTGATCGTCCTGCGCGAGCTTGCCGCGCTGTCGCGGCTGGCGCGGGTGGACCGCCTGCACCGCGAGGCGGAAGCCGCGCTTGCCTCGGGCGAAGCCGGGCGCGCCCGCGCTGTGGCGGGCCGGCTGTCGGCGCTCTATGCCGGCCGGCCGGAGCTTGCGCAGGGCCGCGAGCGGCTGGCGGCGCGGGTGGCCGAGCAGTTCGACGCCGATGCCGTCTTCGCGCTGGCAGAGGCGGAGCTTCTGGCGCCTCTCGATGCCCAGGCGCGGATCGAGATCGAGGGCGCGGCGCGGATGGTCGCGACGGTGACCGCACTGGTGCCGGTGGCACTTGCCGACGTGGCGGCGGCGCTGACCGCCAACATCCGGATGATCCGCCGGATCGCCGAGATCTATGGCGGCCGCGCGGGGCTGCTGGGGTCGCTGCGGCTGGCGCGCAGCGTGGTGACGCATCTGGTCGCCACCGGCGCGGTGGCGGTGGGCGACGACCTGATCGGATCGGTCGCGGGCGGGGGGATGCTGGCGAAGGTGTCGCGCCGCTTCGGCGAGGGCGTGGTGAACGGGGCGCTGACGGCGCGGGTCGGGATCGCCGCGATGGAAGTCTGCCGCCCGCTGCCGTTCCGCACGCTGCCGCGGCCGCGGGTGACGAATGTGCTGCAGCGCGCGCTGACGGGGCTTTTCGGCAGCGGGCGCGACGAGGCCGCGGGCGGCTGATGCGCGGGCGGACTGGCCAGGGCGGGGGGTCCCGCCTAGCTTTCGGATGTCCGCGCCCGGCCCCCGGGATGCCGTAGCCCAGAGGGAAGCCGATGGAAAGCCTGGCCGAGAACCTGCGCACGATGATCCGCCGGCCGCTGGCCGAAGCCCACGTCCGCGCCCTGCGCCGCGAGGGGACCGAACGGCGCTTTGCGGCGGGCGAGATCGTCTTCCGCACCGGCGATCCGACCGACACCTTCCACTATGTCGAGGAGGGGGAGTTCGAGCTTTACGATCCGGTCCGCGGTGCCCGTGCGGTCGAGACGACGCTCGGCCCGACGCAGTTCCTGGGCGAAGTCAGCTACCTGACTGGGGCGCGACACCCGCTGACGGTGCGGGCCTGTTCGGCGGGGCGGACCATCGCCGTGCCGCGCGAGGCGCTGCTGAGGCTGATGGCCGCGATGCCCGAGATGTCGGACATCGTCGTGTCGGTCTTTGCCGCGCGCCGGCGGGCGCACCTCGAACGCGGCGACAGCGCGGTCACCGTCGTCGGCCGCGCCGACGACCGCGCGGTGCGCGACCTGATCGCCTTCGCCGGCCGCAACCGGCTGCCTCTCAGGCATGTCGACCCCACGAGCGAGGCCGCCGCCGAGCTTGCCGCGCAGTGCCGGTTCGACCGCACGGACCCGCACGTGATCTTCGGCGACGGCGAGGTACTGCCCGAGGCGACGCCCGCCGCGCTGGCGCGGCGGCTGGGGCTGGACCAGGCCCTGGGGACCGGCCGGGTCTACGACGTCGCGATCGTCGGGGGCGGTCCTGCGGGGGTGGCGGCCGGCGTCTATGCCGGGGCCGAGGGGCTGTCGGCGGTGGTGATCGAGGACCTGGCCGTCGGCGGGCAGGCCGGAACGTCGAGCCGGATCGAGAACTACATGGGCTTTCCGACCGGCATCTCGGGCGCCGACCTGTGCTGGCGCGGCGAGTTGCAGGCGATGAAGTTCGGCACCCGGTTCGCCATGCCCCGCCGTGTCGCGCACCTTTCCGAAGAGACAGAGGGTTTCAGCCTTACGATGGAGGACGGCGATGCCGTCCGGGCGCGTGCCGTCGTGGTGGCCACGGGCGTGCAGTACAGCCGACTGCCGATCCCGCGGCTGGAAGAGTTCGAGGGCCGGGGCATCTACTACGCCGCGACCGAGGTCGAGGCGCGCTGGTGCGGCGGGCGGGACGTGGTGGTGATCGGGGGCGGCAACTCGGCCGGGCAGGCGGCGATGTTCCTGTCGCGCAGCGCGCGGCACGTCCACGTTCTGGTGCGGGGTGAGTCGCTGGCCGCGTCGATGTCGTCCTACCTTTCGAGCCGGCTGGAGCAGGACCCGGCGATCACTATCCACTACTGCAGCGAGATCCGCGCGCTGCACGGCGAAGAGGCGCTGGACGGGGTCACCATCCGCGACCGGATGGGCGGGCAGGACTGGCGCATTCCGGTGTCGTCGGTCTTCGTCATGGTCGGCGCGGCGCCCAACACCGGCTGGCTCGAGGGGAAGGTCGAGCTTGACGGCAAGGGCTTCGTGAAGACCGGGGCCGCGGTCGGGGCGGCAAGCGCGCATGCCACCTCGTGCGCAGGGGTCTATGCGGTCGGCGACGTGCGGGCCGGGTCGGTCAAGCGGGTCGCCTCGGCGGTGGGCGAGGGCAGCGTCGTGATCTCGGAAGTCTGGGGCTGGCTGAACCGGAGCTGAGCCGCGGCCGACCGGCCGGTCCTGACCTGCCGGGGAGCCCCCCGGATCGGCGGGATCAGGTCGCCGCAGGCGATGCGGTTCAGGAGGAGGGGCACCGGGGCCACCCGCGACAGCGGCGCGAAGAGCCGGTCGCGCAAGGTGGGGTGCAGCCATCCGTCCGACTGGTACTGCGGCGTGAAGGCCGCACTCATCGCCTGGTAGGCGCGGACGTGCCAGCGCCGGAGGCGAGCGTACTCAGCCGGCGCGTCCGCAGGGCCGTGGGTCGCGACCGCCTGCGCCAGCGCCGCGGCGTCGAGCAGCGCCATGTTGGCCCCCTGGCCGAGCTGCGGGCTTGTCCGGTGCGCGGCGTCGCCCAGGATCGCGAGCCGCGGGGCGAAGGGCCGGCGCAGCGTGCCGTGGCTGTAGGTGGCAAACGAGAGGTCCGCAGGGTCGCGGATCGGGTCGAGAAAGGCACCGATTTCGGGCCAGAAGGCCATGGCCTCGGCCTTCCAGGCGGCAAGCGGGGTCTGGTGCCAGCGGTCGAGGTCAGCCGCCCGGAGCGACCAGAAGACCGCAGCCAGCGGCGTCGCGTCGCCCGGCAGGGTTCCGAGGGGCAGGATGCCCGCCATCCGGTCTGCCCGCCGGTAGCGTTGGGTCAGGCGGTCCTTCGGCAGGTCGCAGGCGGGCCAGGGCACGGTCGCCCAGAGCGCGCCGAAGGCGAGCCCCCGGCCCCTGAGCGGCGAGAGGGGCGAGTGCACGCCGGACGCGTCGAGCACAAGATCGAAGGGGCCCGCGACCTCGCCCGAGGCAAGCGTCAGCGTCCGGCCCCCGGGGCTGTCGGCCGAGGCCAGCACCCCGGCACCCGAGCGAAGCTGCGCCCCTGCCGCGGTCACCGCCGCAAGCAGTGCGGCGAAGAGGCTGGCGCGGTGGATGCCGAGGCCGTGGCTGTCGCTGCCTCGGCGGGCATAGCGCACGTCGAGCACGCAGCGCCCGTGCCGCACCTCGTGGCCGACCATGCGCTCGATCCGGGCGCCAAGCGCGCGAACTGCCGCGCCGGCGCCGGCGAGGTCCAGCACGGCCTGGCCCACGGGCTGGATGATGAGCCCCGAGCCGACGGCCCGCGGCGCCTCGAAGCGGTCGAAGACGGTGACGCCGTGGCCGGCGCGCGCGAGGAGCGCCGCCGAAGCGAGCCCGCCGATCCCCGCACCGACGATGCCGATCCCTGCCAT
Organism: Paracoccaceae bacterium; assembly: GCA_025458985.1. Taxonomy (GTDB): domain Bacteria; phylum Pseudomonadota; class Alphaproteobacteria; order Rhodobacterales; family Rhodobacteraceae; genus JALORM01. Next base: position 4,134 of record JALORM010000209.1, read on the forward strand.
GTCAGCCCGAGTGCCCCCGTTGCCGCCGAGGTCGGACACGACCCCGGATCGGGCGCGGGGTCAATGCGGCAAGGAGGATGGGGGGCGGGTCAGAAGAAGCTTTGCGGGTCGATGTCGATGGCAAGCCGCAGGTTGGCGGGCAGCTTCAGCCCGGCTGTCCATTCTGCAAGTGCCGCCTGAAGCGCCGCGCCCTTCGCGGCCTTCACCAGCAGACGCACCCGGTGCCGGCCGCGGATGCGGGCGATCGGCGCCGGGGCAGGCCCGTAGACCTGGGCGCCGATCCGGCGCAGCGCGGCGTCGTGGCGGGCAAGGTGCGTCCCGAGGTCGAAGACGGCCTGCCCGCAAGCCGGCCGTAGGGCGGCATCCCCAGCGACTCGCGTTCCCGCGCCTCGGCGCGCCAGAACGCCTCTTCGTCGCCGCCGAGGATCGCGCGGATTACCGGGTGGTCGGGCTGGAAGGTCTGCAGGAGCGCCATGCCCGGCCGGTCGGCGCGCCCCGCCCGGCCCGCCACCTGGCGGATCAGCTGGAAGGTGCGTTCCGCCGCGCGCAGGTCCGACCAGCTGGAAGGTGCGTTCCGCCGCGCGCAGGTCCGACCCCTGCAGGCCGAGGTCGGCGTCGATCACGCCGACCAGCGTCAGAAGGGGGAAGTTGTGGCCCTTGGCCACCAGCTGGGTGCCGATGACGATGTCGGCCTCGCCCGCCGCGATGGCCTCGATCTCGGCCTTGAGCGCGCGGGCCGAGCCGAAGAGGTCCGACGACAGG
>JALORM010000210.1 GCA_025458985.1 Paracoccaceae bacterium
TCGAGCACGCGCACCCGCGTCACCGCATGGCGCCCGCCCGTGAAGGTCACGGCCTGGCGCTGGCGGTCGGTGCGGTGCCGCCCGAGGCCCGAGGTCACCTTCAGCACGCCGCCCGGCTCGAACGAGACGCCCCGCACGCCGTGCAGCCGGGGATCGGCCTCGGACGGGACGCCGTGGCAGAGCGCGAGGTAGCGCCGTTCGGCGGTATGAGCCTCGAACTGGCGGGCCAGCGCGTGGTGCGCGCGGTCGGTCTTGGCCACGACCAGAAGGCCCGAGGTGTCCTTGTCGATCCGGTGGACGATCCCGGGCCGCCGTTCGCCGCCGATCCCCGAGAGGCTGTCGCCGCAATGGTGCAGCAGCGCGTTGACCAGCGTGCCCGCGCCCGAGCCCGGCGCGGGGTGCACGACCATGCCGGCGGGCTTGTCGACGACGATCAGCGCGTCGTCCTCGTAGACAACGGCAAGCGGGATCGCTTCGGCGACCGTTTCGCTCGGCGTCGCCTCGGGAAGGGCGATCTCGATCCGGTCGCCCTCGGCCACCTTCGCCTTGGGGTCTGCGAGGACCTCGCCCCCGCGGCGCACGCGCCCCTCGGCGATCAGCCGGGCCAGCCGCGAGCGCGACAGGTCCTCCGCCGCTGGCACGTCGCGCGAAAGCGCCTTATCAAGGCGCCCCGGCGGGTCGGCGGCGATCTGCACGTGCAGGACACGGCCGGGAGGATCGGAGGACGGCATGCAGGACGGGTCCGAAGGGTCTGCGCACCCGGCCGAAGGGCCCGATGCGGGTTTGGTGCGCTATCTCCGGCGCCTGGTCACGGCGCTGACGGTGACGATGATCGCGGGCCTTCTAGTGCTGATCGCGCTGATTGTCATCCGCTTCCGCGAGCCGCCCGTCGCACCGGTGCTCCCCTTGCCCGACGCGGTGACCCTGCCCGAAGGGGTTCGCGCGATGGCCTTCACGCAAGGCGCGGGATGGTTTGCGGTCGTCACCGACGACGACCGGATCCTGATCTTCGACCGCGCGGGCGGGACGCTGCGCCAGACCGTAGAGATCGCGCCCGCGGTCCCGGCGCAACCCTAGGCGGGCACCCGGCCGGTGGTCAGCGCGGAGTCCCAGTCCGCCTCGGCCGCCGCGCGGGCCAGCGCCACCATCGGCCGCGCGTCATAGGGCACGGCCCTGAGCGCGGCCTGCCAGCGGCCGCCCCGCCGCTCCAGCAGGGCATATCGCGCATCCGGGGCACCGGTCTCGGCCCGGACCGGCACCCGGCCGCGGCGGTCGGCCCAGGCCGGGCAGCCGACCGAACCGGGGTTCACCGCCAGACGCCCGTCAGACAGGCGCACCGCGCGGGCAATGTGGGTGTGCCCGCTCAGAAGCACCGCGCCCGCCACCCCCGCGGCGGGCGCATCGATCGCGTCCAGCGGGGCCAGCGCAAGAAGGCCGTCCGGCCCCGGCCGGTCGAGCCAGGGCTCGGTATCCGAGACGGGCGTTCCGTGACAGAGGAACAGGCCTTCGACGGCAAGGGTCGCGGGAAGGCTGTGCAGCCAGGCAAGGACAGGCGGGGTCAGGCAGCCGATGACCGGGCGCTCCCACGACCCCATCGCCTCGGGCGGGCGGTCGATGAGGGCACGGTCATGGTTGCCCGCAACGGTCGGCAGCCCGAGGCCGAGCAGGCGTTCGGCGGTGCCGGTGGCATCGAGCGGCCCCGACAGGCAGTCGCCGAGGTTCACGGTGAGGTCGGCGCCGGTGGTGGCGATGTCGGCCAGCACCGCGTCGAGCGCCGCCGAATTGCCGTGGATGTCCGCGACGACCGCGACCCGAAGCGTCCCGCCCGGCCCGGTCATGCCATCAGCAGGCCGCCGCCCTGGCCGAGAGGCCGGTCGCGGCGGGAACCTCGGGCCTTCCGGCCGCCGACGACGCGCCCGAACGCGGCGCGGCCGCCTTGCCGCCCGCGGCACGGTCGAACAGCGCGACGGCGCGGTCGAGGAAGCGGTCGCGCACCTCGGGCAGTTCCATCAGCAGTTCGTGCTCGGCCCCCGGAAACTCGTCGAACTCCGCCCCCGGCCAGCGCGCCGCCATGGCCCGGACGGCGGGGATGTCGACGATCCGCTCGCCCCCGCCGATGCCGATGTAGACCGGCAGGTCCGGCAGCGGCCCGGTGCGGAAGCGCCGGATCTCGGCCAGGCCCTCGTGCACCCAGTGGAAGCTCGGGCCCCCCAGCATCAGCTCGGGGTAGGCCAGAAGCTGGCCGCGCATGTAGGCGAACATGTCGGCGTCGCGGGTCAGCTGGTTGCCCTCGAACGGCGCGGTGGTGACGTAGTTGCGCACGCTCGCGCCCGGCGCGTAGAGATGGCCGAACCCGGCAGGGCCCGACGCGGCGGTCACGATCCGGGCGAAGGGCCGCATCCAGGCCTTCATCACCACGCCCCACATCGGGGCCGAGAAGGCCGCACTGGCCACGTCGGCGCCCTCGGCGGCCGCGCGCAGGCCGATGAGGCCGCCCATCGAGTGGCCGAGGATGTGCCAGGGGCGCGGCACGTCCAGCGTCGCGGCTGCCGCCATCACGGCGCGCACGTCGCGCTGATAGTCGGCGAATCGCCCCACATGCCCGGTATCGCGGTCGGCGAGGAAGCGGTCGGCCAGCCCCTGACCGCGCCAGTCCACGGCAAGCATGGCGTAGCCGCGCCGGGCGAAGTCGGCGGCAGTGCGGCCGTATTTCTCGACGCATTCGGTGCGGCCGGGAAAGAGAAGGACGGTTCCGCGCGCATCCTTGCAGGGCCAGTACCCCATGCGGATGCGCACGCCGTCATCGGTGCGGAGCCACCAGGCCGCGCCGCCCTCAGGGCCTTCGGCCACTTCGGCGAAGAAGGGCGCGGCCTCCACCGGTCAGCCCAGCGCGGCGCCAAGGCGCATCGCCGCGCCCATGTCGCCGTCGACCGACAGCCGGCCCGTCATGAAGGCGGCGGTCGGATTGAGGTCGCCTTCGAGGATTGCCCGGAAGGTGTCGGCATCGGCGGTCATGGTCACGTCGGCCTCCTCGTCACCCGCGCGCACACCAGATCCGTCGATCATGATCGCGCCCTCACCCGGAATGACGAACTTCGCCACCCCGTCGAACCCGCCCGCCATACGGTCGTTCAGCGCCGCCACCGCGGCCGAAATCACGTTGCTCATCGCGCCCGTCTCCTGGATGTGAGCGGCGGCCACTGGAATGTGCCGCCGCCCACGTTACACTGGTACTCGTTATGGGCGCACTAACCGTCAAATCCAACCGTATCGTAGCGGCATTCGTCGCGGCAGTCTGGTTTTCCATACCTGCCGCAGCGCCTGCCGGCCCTGCGGAACTCGACCAGCTGTTCGACCGGCTCGACGACGAGGAGACCGAGGACTGGCAGCGGATCGAGGACGAGATCATGCGCGAATGGTCGCGGTCGGGATCGGCGTCGATGGACCTTCTGCTGCAGCGCGGGCGCACCGCGATGGAACAGGGCGACATCGCCGCGGCGATCGAGCACTTCACCGCGCTGACCGATCATGCGCCGGACTTCGCCGAAGGCTGGAACGCGCGTGCGACTGCCTTCTACCATGCCGGCCAGTTCGGGCCGTCGATCTCCGACATCCGGCGCACGCTGGCGCTCGAGCCGCGCCATTTCGGGGCACTTGCCGGCCTGGGGTTGATCTTCGAGAGCATCGGGCAGGAAGATCGCGCGCTCGAGGCCTGGCGCATGGCGCAGGCTATACATCCGCATTCGCCCGGCATAAACGAGGCCGTCCAGCGGCTCGAACGGATGGTTTCGGGCACCGACCTCTGAGAGGCATCCATGGCCGACCGTGCCCGGGTGACGGCCGTCCTCGGCCCCACCAACACCGGCAAGACCCATTATGCCATCGAGCGGATGCTGGGCCACCGGACGGGCGTGATCGGCCTGCCGCTCAGGCTGCTGGCGCGCGAGGTCTATGACCGGATCGTGGCGCTGCGCGGGCCCTCGGTCGTCGCGCTCGTCACCGGCGAAGAGCGGATCGTGCCCGACCGCACGGCCTACTGGGTCTGCACCGTCGAGGCGATGCCGCAAGAGATCGGCGCCGACTTCGTCGCGGTGGACGAGATCCAGCTTTGCGCCGACCCCGAGCGCGGCCACGTCTTCACCGACCGTCTGCTACGTGCGCGCGGCCTGCACGAGACGCTGTTCCTCGGCTCGGACACGATGAAGGGCGCCATCGCGGCGCTGGTGCCGGGCGTGACCTTCCTGCGGCGCGAGCGCTTCTCGGACCTGTCCTACACCGGCCAGAAGAAGCTGTCGCGCATGCCGCCCCGATCGGCCATCGTCGGCTTTTCGGTCGAGAACGTGTATGCCATCGCCGAGGTGATCCGTCGCCAGAAGGGCGGCTGCGCCGTGGTGATGGGGGCGCTCAGCCCCCGGACGCGCAATGCCCAGGTAGAACTCTACCAGAACGGCGATGTCGACTACCGGACGCGCAATGCCCAGGTAGAACTCTACCAGAACGGCGATGTCGACTATCTGGTCGCCACCGACGCCATCGGCATGGGCCTGAACCTCGATATCGACCACGTCGCCTTCGCGGCCACCGCAAAGTTCGACGGCCGCCGCGTCCGCCAGCTTGCCCCGAACGAGCTTGCACAGATCGCGGGCCGTGCGGGGCGCTTCACCCGGCCGGGCACCTTCGGCGTCACCGCCGAGGCGCGGCCGCTGGACGACGAGGTGGCCGGTGCGATCACCGCGCATCGCTTCACC
>JALORM010000211.1 GCA_025458985.1 Paracoccaceae bacterium
GCGCCCACGACCAGCATCGAGAAGATCAGCGCCAGCAGGCGACCATCGATGAAGGTGAAGGCCTCGTCGGCGTCGATGCAGCGCGTCACCAGGATCACCGCGACCGCGACGACGGCGCAGACCAGGATGGGCGCCACCCCCAGCGCGGCCAGCGCCACGATGCCGACCAGCGCGCCGACGGCGATCGGCGCGTGACCGCGCCGGAAGGCGCGGACGGCCGGCTTCGAGATGTCGACAAGGTCCATGTCGGCAGCGAGCCGCGCGATGTCCTCGGGCGCCCCTTCCAGCAGCAGCGTGTCGCCGACCACGACCACCAGGTCGTCGAGTTGCCGGCCGATGTTCTGGTTCCGCCGATGCACCGCCAGCGGATAGACCCCGTAGCGACGGCGCAGGCGCAGGCTGCCGAGCGAGCGGCCGACCATCCGGCATCCGGGCGAGATCAGGACCTCGACCGTCTCGGTGGCGACCGAAGACAGCTTGTCGACCATCCGGACGTCCTTGGACTGCTGCAGTCCCAGAAGCTCGGTCATCTCGGTGCGCAACACCACGCGGTCGCCGGCCTCGAGCACCACCGCCGCCATGTCCCGGCGCAGCGAGGCGTCGCCGCGCAGCACGTCGATCAGCCGGACGCCCTCGCGCCGGAACAGGTCCACCTCGGACGCATGGCGCCCGATCAGCGACGACCCCTCGGGCACGGCGACCTCGGTGAAATACTTCAGCTTGCGGCGGTCCGACAGCATCACCCCCATCGACTGCCGGTCGGGCAGCAGGCGGCGCCCGACGAGGCCGAGGTAGAGCATCCCCAGCACCACCTGCACGATGCCGAGGGGGGCGATCTCGAAGATCGAGAACGGCTCCAGCCCCTTCGAACGGGCCACTCCGTCGACCAGGAGGTTGGTCGAGGTGCCGATCAGCGTGACCGTCCCGCCGAGGATCGCCGCATAGCTGAGCGGGATCAGCAGCTTCGAGGGCGCCAGGCCAAGCCGCTTGGCGACCTGCACGAAGACCGGGATCATCACCACCACGACCGGCGTGTTGTTCATGAAGGCCGAGGCGAGCGCCACGAAGAGGAACAGCACCCCCATCGTGAACAGCGGCCGGTCGTCCACCTGCCGTTCGGCCGCGCGGGTGAGCCAGTCGAGCGCGCCGGTCCTGACCAGCCCGCCCATGACGAGGAACATCGCGAGGATCGTCCAGGGTGCAGGGTTCGACAGGACCACGCGGGCGTCGTCGTAGGGCACGAGGCCCAGGAACAGCACCGCCGCCGCGCCGGCAACCGCGGTCACCTCTGCCGGATAGCGCTCGCGCACGAACATCGCGAGCATGCCCGCAACGATGGCGAGCGTCAGCAGCGCCTGGCCGGTTTCGTCGAGGGGCAGCGTCAGCATCCTGTCCGTCGGGCTCCTTGCCAGGCGCCGGCCTTGGCGTCAGGCGGCATCTTTAGCCGTGCGGACGGGGGGGACAAGGGGGTCTCCGGCCCGGGGCTGGACCAGGAAGAGACCCGCCATCATCGCGGCCATCGCCAGCCACACCCAGCCCGAATAGCTTTCGGCCAGGAAGATCATGGACCAGACGACGCCGAAACCGGTGACAAGGTAGCTGACCTGAGCGGCAAAGACCGCGCCGGCCCGTCCAATGAGCCAGACATAGCCCACGTAGGCCAGCGCATGGATGGTGGCGCCGGCGGCCAGCGCCGCCTCGGGCCGGGCGAACCCTGCGCGAGGGTCGATCCACTGCCCCGAGCCCAGCGCCAGCGGCAGCGCCAGGCAGGCGCCAAGGATCGAAGCGCCCAGAAGCACCTCGACCGGGCCGCAGCCGGCCGTCCCCCAGCGGGCGACGTAGTTGCCCTCGACCGCATAGAAGGCGGGCGCGACGAGGGCCACGGCCAGCCAGAGCGCGGTTCCCGAACCCGGCACCGCGCCCTGCGGCGCCGCGATCAGCATGACGCCGGCAAGCCCGAGCGCCAGCCCCGCCGCCCGGCCCCAGCCGAAGCGGTCGGTCCCGAGCAGGAGCGCCAGCGGGAAGGCGATCATCGGGACCGTCGCGATGGCGACCGACATCACGCCGGCCGGCAGGTGGCGCGCGGCCAGGTACGAGGCCGAGTTGGGCAGCAGCGTGCCGATGAGCGCGATGACGAGGTAGACGCGGAGCGCGCCCCGGTGCAGCGGCAGCGGCCTGCGGCGCAGGGCCTGCACTGCCCCCAGAAGGACCGCGCCTATGACAAGCTGCCAGAAGATCAGCCCCAGCGGGCCGTGCCCGGTCGAGACCGCGGTCTTCGTCAGGGGCTGGGTCGCGCCCCATCCGGCGCCAAGCAGGACCAGCAGGGCAATGAGCCCCGGCCGGTCGCTCAAGGCGCGGCCTCGGCCAGAAGCCCGCCCTGCCGGACCGGGGCGACCCGGAGCGCCTTGCCGGTGCGGTCGTCGGTCTCGACATAGAGGCCCGCCAGCGTCGCCTCGCCGCTGGCCGGCGAGAAGCGGTCCTTCGGCATCCCGGTCACGAACCGCCGCATCGGCTCGACCTTGTCCATGCCGATGACGGAATCGTAGACGCCGCACATCCCCGCGTCGGTCAGGTAGGCGGTTCCGCCCGAAAGGATCATCGCGTCCGCGGTGGGCACGTGGGTATGCGTGCCGATCACCGCCGAGGCACGGCCGTCGCACCAGTGGCCCATGGCCATCTTCTCGGACGTCGCCTCGCAATGCATGTCGACGACCAGCGCCTGCACCGCGCCGCCGAGCGGATGGGCCTTCAGCACCGGCTCGATCGCCGAGAACGGGTCGTCGAAGGGGCGCTTCATGAAGACCTGGCCCAGCACCTGCGCGACCACGATCTTGCGGCCGCCGGCCAGCGTGAAGAGCCGCCACCCCTTGCCCGGCGCGACCTTCGAGAAGTTGAGCGGCCGGACGATCCGCGGTTCGCCGTCGATCTGGCCCAGCATGTCCTTCTGGTCGAAGGCGTGGTCGCCGAGGGTCAGGCAATCGGCACCCGCCGCCAACAGCGCACGGGCGTGGTCGGGCGTGAGCCCCGCCCCGGAGGACGCGTTCTCGCCGTTGACGATCACGAAGTCGAGGCCCCAGTCGGCCCGCAGCTTCGGCAGCCGCTCGGCCACCGCCGACCGGCCGGGCCGCCCCATCACGTCGCCGAGGAACAGGATCCGCATCCGACAGGCCTAGGCCGGGCGCGGGCGGCGCGCAAGCGGCTTTGCAGCGGCAAGCCCCTGCGAGGCAGGCTGCCAAAGGCCGCGCCGGCGGTGCCGGAAGAGCGGGGGTTTCACACCCCCGCACCCCCGTGCGGTACTTGGGACAAAAGGAAGATGGGAGGGGCGCGCAGGCGTGCGGGGCCCCGATGTCAGCCCGGGCGGATGACCTCTGCCTCGGTCACGATCAGGTCCAGCCGCTCGTCGGTATCATCGACCGGCAGGCCCGGGTCCTCCTGTGCGGCCCAGGCGAAGCCGATGGCCAGCACCTCGCGCGTGCGGCGGAGCTGCGCGAGCGTGCGGTCGTAGAAGCCGCCGCCGTAGCCCAGCCGGTAGCCGCGGCGGTCGAAGGCGAGGAGGGGCACGATCAGCACCTCGGGCTCGACCCAGTCGCCGCGGGCGGGGATCAGGGCACCGAACTCGCCCGCCACCATCTCGGCCCCGGGGCGCCATTCGCGGAACCTGAGCGGCAGGCCCTTGCCGCGGATGACCGGAACCCCGACCCAGCCGCGATGGGCGGCCATCGCGGGCAGCGGGTCGATCTCGGAACGCATCGGCATGTAACCCGACAGCGGCCGGTCGATGTGAGGCAGAAGCACCCCGGCGAGCCGCGCTGCCCCCGCGGCGGGGTTGCCCGCCGCATGCGCTGCCCGCCGCCGTTCGGCGGCCGCCTTGCGGGCCAGGGCCTTGGCTTCGGCTAGGGTCATCGGCCGTTCCTCCCCGGGCGCGAGCCTCGCGCGTCCGGCGGCGAAGGGCAAGGGCGGCAGGGCGCGGTCAGACCAGCATCGCTGCGGCAGGGCGCGGTCAGAGCAGCATCGCTGCGGCAAGCCCCAGGAAGGCGAAGAAGCCCACAACGTCGGTGACGGTCGTGACGAACGGACCCGACGCCAGCGCCGGGTCCACCCCGGCCCGGTCGAGCAGGATCGGGATGACGATTCCGGCAAGCGCGGCGGCGAGCAGCGTCAGGAGCATCGCCACCGCGATAACGGCGGACAGCATCGGAACCCCGAACCACAGGCCCGCCACCGCAGCCATGATCAGCCCGAACGCCGCGCCGTTCAATCCGCCGACCGCGGCCTCGCGCCGGATCACCCGCCCGAGGTTGCGCGCCGTCAGGTCGCGCGTCGCGATCGACCGGACGGCGACGGTCATCGACTGTGTCCCGGCATTGCCGCCCATCGAGGCGACGATCGGCATCAGAACGGCCAGCGCCACCATCGCCTCGATCGTGTCGCTG
>JALORM010000212.1 GCA_025458985.1 Paracoccaceae bacterium
ATCGCGGTCGAGGCCGCGCTGGCCGAGGGCCGCGCTGCCCGGATCGCCGTGCTCGACTGGGACGTGCACCACGGCAACGGGACCGAGGCGATCTTCTACGCCCGGCCCGAGGTTCTGACCATCTCGCTCCATCAGGAGAGGAACTACCCCGCCGACACCGGCGGGTGGGAGGCGCGGGGCGACGGGGCCGGCGCGGGCGCCAACATCAACGTGCCCCTGCCGCCCGGCTGCGGGCACCGCAGCTATCTGGAGGCGATGGAGCGGATCGTGCTGCCCGCGCTGGCCCGCTTTCGCCCCGACGCGATCGTGGTGGCCTGCGGCTACGACGCCGCCGCGGTGGACCCGCTGGGGCGGATGCTGGCGACCGCGGCGACCTTCCGGGCGATGACCGCGCAGGTCATGGCGGCGGCACAGGAGTTGTGCGGCGGGCGGCTCGTGCTGGTGCACGAGGGCGGCTATTCGGAGGTCTACGTCCCGTTCTGCGGCCATGCGGTGCTGGAGGAGCTGTCGGGAAGCCGCATCGCCGCCCCCGACCCGCTGGCCGAGGTCTTCGCCGGGCGCCAGCCCTCGCCCGCGTTCGAGCACTTTGTGAGCGGACTGATCGGCGAGATGGCCGCGGGCTTCGGGTTGTAGCTGCCCGGGACCGGGTGGGGAATTCCGGACTTGGAGGTGGTGCGCACCGGGAATCGCTTGAAAGCGCGCAAATGATCCGCGGAACGTCGGGCCGCGGGCCGGAGCGGTCCGCAGTCAACCAGTGCTTGGAGTATCCCTATGGCAATCGACCCCGTTTCGCTCGCCCTTGCGGCATCGCTGACCCTGTCCCCCGCCCCGACCGGGCAGGACGTCAGCGCGCTCGTCGCGCTTCCTTCGGCGCCGCCGGCCGTGATGGTGGCCCCTGCGGAACAGACCGCGTTCATCGCCACAAGCTGCAAGGATCCGGTCTGGATGATGAGCGGCATCCAGTTCCTGACCTGTCTCTTCTCGGGTCAGCACGACGAACTCTTCGGCGACGGAGAGTAACCCAAGGCCGCCCACCGCGCTCGTCGGGCCCGCGGTCCGGCGAGCGGACTCCGGCGGAGCGCCGGGCGCAGGCAGGCTCCCGCCGCCGAGCCGGCCCCCACGCGGCGGAGCGTGCGTGACCCCGATGGCTTCCCCGGCGGCGCGCCCCTGCTTGACCCCGCGGCGGCCATCCACGACATAGGCGTGAACCGGAGGCTCTGACGATGCCCGATCCGAACCCCGCCGCGATGGCTTTCCTTCTGACCCGCCGCTCGCGGCCGGCCAAGACGCTGGCGGCGCCGGTGCCGGCCCGCGAGGAGGTCGAGCGGCTGCTGACCGCCGCCGCCCGCAGCCCCGATCACGGGATGCTGGTGCCCTGGCGGTTTGTCGTCCTGCAACAATCTGCCTTGCAACGGCTCGGGCACCTCGCCGCCGCGCTCGCCAGGGCTGCGGGTCTGGAGCCGGACCGCGTGCAAAAGGCCGCCTTGCCGTTTTCGGACGGAACCCTCGCAGTGGCAGTGATTTACTCACCCAAGCCCAGCGACAAGATTCCCGAAATCGAACAGCTGCTGTCGGCCGGGGCGGTGTGCCTGTCGCTCGTCAACGCCGCGCTGGCGAGCGGCTGGGGGGCAAGCTGGATCACCGGCTGGGCTGCCTACGACGAACAGTTTCGCTGCGATGGCCTCGGCCTTTCCGCCGACGAGCGGGTGGCAGGCTTCATCCACATCGGCACCGAGACCGTGGCCCCGGCGGAGCGCCCGCGCCCCGACCTGTCGGCCATCGCGACATGGGTCGAGGCGTGATCTTCGGGGCCTTCTTCAAGGCGCTGGGCCAGATCGGCGACCGCCGGTTCCGCAGGGTGATGCTGCTGGGCATCGGGCTCAGCTTCCTTCTGCTGGTCGCGGTCTATGCGCTGTTCCTCCTCGTCATCCAGTGGCTGGTGCCCGACACGGTCGAGATCCCCTTCGTCGGGCCGGTCGGCGGGCTGGACACCCTGCTGTCATGGGGCTCTCTCATCCTGATGATCGGGCTGTCGATCTTCCTGATGATGCCCGTCGCCTCGGCCTTCGTCGGCCTGTTCCTGGAAGACGTGGCCGACGCGGTCGAGGACCGGCACTATCCGCAGCTGCCTCCAGCGACGCCGGTCAGGTTCCTGGATGGGGCGATTGATGCGCTGAACCTCTTCGGCGCGGTGGTCGCGGCGAACCTGCTGGCGCTGTTCCTCTACCCCTTCGCGGGGCCCTTCGTGCCCGTCGTCTTCTGGGCGGTGAACGGCTACCTGCTGGGGCGCGAATACTTCACGCTGGTCGCCATGCGCCGGCTCGGGCGGCAGGGCGCGAAGGAACTGCGCTCACGCCACGCAGGGACCGTCTGGCTGGCCGGCACGCTGATGGCCGCGCCGCTGTCGGTGCCGCTGCTGAACCTCGCCGTGCCGGTCCTCGGGGTCGCGACCTTCACCCACCTGTTCCACCGGCTTCAGGCGCGGGCGGCATCCGGTTCATGACGTCGATGTCGCGGATCTCGATCACGCCCGACAGGATCACTGCCGTCGCCACCGCCCAGACGGCTGTCGCCGCGATGGTCGTGAGCCGCAGCTTGCGCCCCATGACCGCCCCGGCCGGCGCGCCCGGAGGCGTGCCCGGAACGACCTCACCCGCGTCTCCCTGCGTGACAAGCCGCATCGGCAGCACGAAGAACAGCGTGAGGAACCAGATCACGGCATAAAGGACGATGGCCGAGGTGATCGCCATCAGACCTGCTCCAGCTCGATCAGGCACCCGTTGAAGTCCTTGGGATGCAGGAACAGGACCGGCTTTCCATGGGCGCCGATCTTCGGCTCGCCCGTGCCCAGCACGCGCGCGCCCTCGGCCCTCAGCCGGTCGCGGGCGGCGAGGATATCCTCGACCTCGTAGCAAAGGTGGTGGATGCCGCCCGCGGGGTTCTTTTCCAGAAAGCCCGCGATGGGAGAATTGTCGCCCAGCGGGTGCAGCAGCTCGATCTTGGTGTTCGGCAGATCGATGAAGACGACCGTCACGCCGTGGTCGGGCTCGTCCTGCGGCGGCCGGACGGTTGCGCCCAGCGTGCCGGCATATTGGGCGGCGGCGGCCTGAAGGTCGGGGACGGCGATGGCGACATGGTTGAGACGTCCGATCATGGCGGGGCTCCTTCTCCGGGCGGTTATGGGGGCTGGCGCGGCGCGCTTCAAGCGGCGGGACGCCGCGGGGGCGTTTACCGGCCGTTAGCCAGTCTCGCCGTCTAGTGCGACTCACCCGCTGCCACGGAGTGCCCAGATGCCCGAACCCATGACCTCCTTCTTCGCCGCGCCCGTCGCCACCGCCGACCGGCCGCTCGGCGGCGTCACGATCCTCCTCGTCGAGGACAGCCGCTTCGCAAGCGAGGCGGTGCGCCTGCTCGGCATGCGCTCGGGCGCGCGGATCCGCCGCGCCGACTGCCTGCGCACGGCCGAACGGCATCTGGCGACCTACCGCCCGACGGTGGTCCTTGTCGACCTTGGCCTTCCCGACGGATCGGGGATCGATCTCATCCGCCGCCTCGACAGGGCGGTGCCGCGCCTGCCGGCCATCCTCGCCACATCGGGTGACGAGGCGCTGGAACAGGCCGCGCTCGCCGCCGGGGCGGACGGTTTCATTGCAAAGCCCTGCATCGGCCTCGCCGCCTTCCAGTCCGCGGTGCTGTCGGCCCTCAAGACCGACCTCGCGGCAGTCAGGCGGGTCTCGGCCGCCGACCGGGTCGTGCCCGACGTGCTGGCCTATCGCGACGACCTCGCGGGGGTGAGCGAGCTTCTTTCGGCCGAGGCGGAGCCGACGGATGTCGCCTATGCGGCGCGCTTCCTGGCTGGCGTCGCCCGTTCGGCCGACGATCCGCCGCTGGCCGAGGCGGCGACGCAGCTCTGGTCCGGGATGACCGACGGTGGCCCGACGGCCGCGCTGATCGCCCGCGTCGCGGGCCTGGTGGAGCAGCGGCTCCACGGCGGCGGGGCGCGCTCCATCGCCTGACGGGGCCGCTCAGCGCTCCAGCGCGGGGTCGTCTGCGGCCAGCAGCGGGCGTGTCAGCTCCGACAGACGTTGCCGCTGCCGTCCCTCCGCATCGAAGTTCGCGGGGTCGAGCCAGGCCTCGAACGCCGCCCGAAGCTCGGGCCACTCGCCGTCGATGGCCGCGAACCAGGCCGTGTCGCGGTTGCGCCCCTTGACCACGGCCGCCTGCCGGAACGTGCCCTCGTAGCTCAGCCCCAGCCGCTGGGCTGCCCGCCGCGACGCGATGTTGAGCGCGTTGCACTTCCACTCGAAGCGCCGATAGCCGGCTGCGAAGGCCCAGCCGATCATCAGGAACCACGCCTCGGTCGCCGCGCGGCTGCCCTGCAGCGCCGGCGACAGCGCGATGTGGCCAAGCTCGATCGTCGCCCGCCCGCCCCGCGGCCCGGTCGACCAGCGCGAGGAACAACGGGTCGCCGCCCCCGGCGACCGATCCGACCCAGGCGGCGTAGTCGGCCGCGGAGGGAAACGGGCCATAGGGCATGTAGTCCCAAAGCCGGTCGTGCCCGGCAAAGGCGGCGTGCAGGTCGCCCGCATGGGCCGCCGCCAGAGGTTCCAGCCGGACGTATCGCCCCACAAGCGCTGCGCGCGGCGGACGGGGCGGGGGCGTCCAGCCCGGCAGGGCGGCGTTCGTGTCTCGGGCAGGCAGCGACGTCAAGGGCGGGGCTCCGGTCTTCGCGCACCAGCCTAGCGCGCGGGCAGGAGCTGGGGAAGCCGCAGGGACGATCGGCGCCACGGCAGGCGCGCAAGGGGCCGGGCCGGCGGTCGGACGCGCAGGCCGCCGGCCGGACGAGCCGCCGCGGACGGCGCCGTCAGGCCTTCGGTACCACCCTCAGCCCCAGTTCCATGAGCTGCTGGGCCGTCGGCTCCGACGGGGCGCCCATCATCAGGTCTTCGGCGCGCTGGTTCATCGGGAACATGATGACCTCGCGGATGTTGCTCTCGTCGGCCAGCAGCATCACCATCCGGTCGATCCCCGCCGCGCAGCCGCCGTGCGGCGGGGCGCCGTAGCGGAAGGCGTTGACCATGCCGCCGAAGCGGCGTTCCACCTCGTCGCGGCCGTAGCCGGCAAGCTCGAAGGCCTTGAACATGATGTCGGGCCGGTGGTTGCGGATCGCGCCCGAGACCAGCTCGTAGCCGTTGCAGGCCAGGTCGTACTGGTAGCCGAGCACGTCGAGCGGATCGCCCTGGAGGGCCTCCATCCCGCCCTGCGGCATCGAGAAGGGGTTGTGGCTGAAGTCGATCTTGCCGGTCTCGGGGTCCTTCTCGTACATCGGGAAGTCGACGATCCAGGCGAAGGCGAAGCGGTCCTCGTCGAAGTTCCCGGTTTCCCGCCCGATCTCGACGCGCGCCTTGCCGGCCACGCGCTCGAAATCGGCGGGCTTGCCGCCGAGGAAGAAAGCCGCGTCGCCGACCTCGAGGCCAAGCTGCTGGCGGATCGCCTCGGTCCGCTCGGGGCCGATGTTCTTGGCGAGGGGGCCCGCGGCTTCCATGCCCGATCCGTCCTCGGCGTCGCGCCAGAAGATGTACCCCATCCCCGGCAGCCCTTCCTTCTGGGCGAAGGCGTTCATCCGGTCGCAGAACTTGCGGCTGCCGCCGCCGGGCGCCGGGATGGCGCGGATCTCGGTCCCCTCCTTCTCGAGAAGCTTCGCGAAGATCGCGAAGCCCGAGCCGGCGAAGTGCTCGCTGACCCGCTGCATCCTGATCGGGCAGCGCAGGTCGGGCTTGTCGGTGCCGTACCACAGTGCCGAGTCGGCGTAGGAGATGCGCGGCCAGTCGGCATCGACCTTGCGGCCGCCCCCGAACTCCTCGAACACGCCCTGGATCACCGGCTGGACGGCGGCAAAGACGTCCTCCTGCGCGACGAAGCTCATCTCGACGTCAAGCTGGTAGAAGTCGGTCGGGCTTCGGTCGGCGCGGGGGTCCTCGTCGCGGAAGCAGGGGGCGATCTGGAAATAGCGGTCGAAGCCTGCCACCATGATCAGCTGCTTGAACTGCTGAGGCGCCTGCGGCAGCGCGTAGAACTTGCCGGGGTGCAGGCGCGAGGGCACGAGGAAGTCGCGCGCCCCCTCGGGCGACGAGGCGGTGATGATCGGCGTCTGGAATTCTGTGAAGCCCGCCGCCCACATCCGGTCGCGCAAGGACTTCACCACCTTCGACCGCAGCATCATGTTGCCGTGCAGCCCCTCGCGCCTGAGATCGAGGAAGCGGTACTTGAGCCGTGTCTCCTCGGGGTAGTCCTGGTCGCCGAAGACCTGCAATGGCAGCTCCTCGGCGGCGCCCAGCACCTCCAGGTCGCGCACGAAGACCTCGACCTCGCCCGTCGGGATCTTGGGGTTGACCAGCGCGGGGTCGCGGGCCTTTACCTCGCCGTCGATGCGGATGCACCACTCGGCGCGAACCTTCTCGACCTCTGCGAAGGCCGGGCTGTCGGGATCGGCCAGGACCTGGGTGATCCCGTAGTGGTCACGCAGGTCGATGAACAGGATGCCGCCATGGTCGCGCACCCGGTGAACCCAGCCGGCCAGGCGGACCGTCCTGCCGACATCCGCCTTGCTGAGGTCGGCGCAGGTGTGGCTGCGGTAGGCGTGCATGGTCTTGTTCCTCATGGCGGCAGGTCCGCGCCGATACACTCCGCGCGCCGCCCGAAGTCAAGTTCCCCCTCCCCCCTTCCTTTTGTCCCAAGTACCGCGGGGGGAGTCCCCGCCCCGCGGGGACGGGGGGCAGCGCCCCCCTTCCGCCCACCTGGCGCGGCGTCGGCAGGCGTGCCCCGGGCCGAAAAAGGAATAGGTGATCCGTTTCAGTCCCTTGGCCTGTTTTTCCGCCAAACGAAAAAACATTTCGAAAAAATTGCATGCCCGGTCGGGTCACGCTATTCCTCACGCAAGCTCCAGGGAGGATGAGCGCCATGTCCCAGAATCCGGTCTTCATTCCCGGCCCCACGAACATTCCCGACCGCATCCGCAAGGCCTGCGACATCGCCACGATCGACCACCGGTCGCCGAAGTTCGCGCGTCTCTTCGGGCCGGCCATCGCGGGCGTGAAGGCCGTGCTCAGGACCGAGGCGGGCGAGGTCATCCTGTTCCCGGCGACCGGCACGGCCGGCTGGGAGGCAGCGATCCAGAACACGCTCAGCCCCGGCGACACGGTGCTGGCGGCGCGGCACGGCATGTTCAGCCACCGCTGGATCGACCTGTGCCGGCGCCATGGGCTCGACGTCCTGCAGATCGACGCACCCTGGGGCGAGGCCGCTCCGGCCGAGGCGTTCGAGGCCGCGCTGGCAGAGGACCGCGAGGGCCGGATCAAGGCCGTCCTTGTCACCCACAACGAAACGGCGACAGGCGTGCGGTCCGACGTGGCGGGGGTGCGCCGGGCGATGGACCGGGCGGGCCACGGCGCGCTTCTCATGGTCGACGGCGTCTCCTCCATCGGCTCGATGGAGTTCCGGATGGACGACTGGGGCATCGACATCGCCGTGACCGGCAGCCAGAAGGGCTTCATGCTGCCGCCGGGGCTGGCCATCCTCGGGGTGTCGCCCAAGGCGCTCAAGGCGATGGAGGGCGCGCGCATGGCGCGCACCTTCTTCGACTTCGCCGACATGCGGGCGTCCTACGCACGCGGCGGCTACCCCTACACCCCGGCCGTCGGGCTGATCGCGGGCCTCGCCGAGGCCTGCGAGATGATCGCCGAAGAGGGGCTGGAGAACGTGATCGCCCGCCACCACCGGATCGCCGAGGGCGTGCGCCGCGCCGTCGCCGCCTGGGGCCTCAGGCCCTGTGCGATGCGGCCCGAGATCTGCTCGGACACCGTCACCGCCGTCGTCGTGCCCGAGGGGTTCGACGGCACCAGGGTCGCCACGCTGGCGGCAGAGAAGTACGACGTCGCGCTGGGCGTCGGCCTGGGCGACGTCGCCGGCAAGGTGTTCCGCATCGGCCACCTCGGAGCGCTGACCGAGGTGATGATGCTGTCGGGGCTGGCCACGGCCGAGATGGCGATGGCGGACCTCGGGTTTCCGGTCCGGCTCGGCTCGGGCGTGGCCGCGGCGCAGGACTACTATCGTGGCGCGAAGGAGGCGGCCCGCCTGGCCGCGGAATGACGATGAAAGACGCAAGCGAGATGCAGATCCCGACCTACGACGACGTGCTGGCCGCGCACGAGCGCATCCGGCCGCACATTCACCGCACGCCGGTGCTGACGTCGAGCTACTTCAACGAACTGACCGGGGCCGAGCTGTTCTTCAAGTGCGAGAACTTCCAGAAGGCCGGCGCCTTCAAGGTGCGCGGCGCCTGCAACGCGGTCTTCGGCCTCACCGACGAGGCCGCGGCGAAGGGCGTGGCCACCCATTCCAGCGGCAACCACGCGCTGTCGCTGTCCTATGCCGCCGGCCGCCGCGGCATCCCCTG
>JALORM010000213.1 GCA_025458985.1 Paracoccaceae bacterium
TCGAGGTGCCCGATGTTGGTCTTCACGCTGCCGATACGGGCGAAGCCCGTCGCGTCGGTCGTCCGCCGGAAGGCCTCGGTCAGGGCAGCAACCTCGATGGGATCGCCCAGATAGGTGCCGGTACCGTGGCATTCCACATAGTCCACGGTGTCGGCGGGAATGCCCGCCACCGAAAGCGCCTCGGCCACGCAGGCAGCCTGCCCCTCGACCGACGGCGCGAGGTAACCCGCCTTGGCCGACCCGTCGTTGTTGACCGCGCTGCCGCAGATCACCGCCCAGATGTGATCGCCGTCGGCCAGCGCGTCCTCGAGCCGGCGCAGCACGACCGTGCCGGCGCCCGAACCGAAGACCGTGCCCTGCGCGCGATGGTCGAAGGCGTGGCACATGCCGTCGGGCGAAAGCACCTCGCCCTCCTTGTAGAGGTAGCCCCGCATCTGCGGCAGCTCGATCGTCACCCCGCCCGCCAGCGCCATGTCGCATTCGCCGTTCAGTAGCGACTGGATCGCGTAGTGGACTGCGACAAGCGAGGTCGAACAGGCCGTCTGAAGCGACAGCGACGGGCCCTTCAGGTCGAAGACATGGCTGACACGGGTCGACAGGAAATCCTTGTCGTTGCCGGTATGGCGCAGCAGGAACATCCCCGTGCTGTCGACGAGGCCGGGGTTCGAGCAGAGGTTGAAGTAGAAGTAGCTGCCCATGCCGCAGCCGGCGAAGACGCCGATCCGCCCCCGGAAGGCTTCGGGCGGATGGCCCAGAACTCTGCGTCGAACCTGTCGAAGCCCTCCAGCGGCGCGGCGAAGGGCACATAGGCTGGGTTGCGCAGCATCGCCGGGCTTTCGCCGGCGGCCAGCAGTTCCTCTTCGGTCAGTCGGCGTACGGCCGACCGGCCTTCGCGCAGGTTGTCCCAGTAGGCGCCGACATCGGGCGCGCCGGGCAGGTGCGCCGCCATGCCCACGATGGCAATTCGGGTCTCGAAGCCCTCAGTCATCGTCCGTCCGTTCCCGTCGTGCCCAATTCATGTCCCGGCCGCAACGGACCGGGTATGCACTTGTCCAAATGTCGTCCCTCGCCGTGGCAGCTCGCGGCATCGACAATCCAGCCTGCAGACGTTCCGGCCCGCTACCTGATGTTGATGGCGTTCGAATGACGCCTTTCGGGCGGGCCGGGGTCCGCGCGTGCCCCGGCAAGGTCGTCTCCAGCTTAACCGGTGGCAGTGTATGCAGCGATTCGCGGCCGCGGCAAGTCAGGGAAACCCGAATCCCACCCCCGGCCTGCCCGGAACCGGTGCATTTGCTGTGGTTTCGGGCACGCACCGGGCGGCGGATTCCCGGAATCGACCCATTTCTCCTTCACTCGGGGCGCTTGCGGGCCTAGTCTCCAAGCGAAAGACCCGGGCAACGGGTCTGTGTGCGTTTGGGCAAGGGGACATCCGATGAAGCTTCTCCACGCTGTCGTGGCGGCACTTCTGCTGCTGCCGCTGGTGGCCGCGCAGGGCATGGCCCAGCAGGACTACCGGCTTCAGCCGGGCGACGTCGTTCAGATCGAGGTGCTCGAGGACGCAACGCTGAGCCGGACCGCCATCGTCCTTCCGGACGGACAGATCTCGCTGCCCCTTGCGGGATCGATTCGGGCCGCGGGGCGCAGCCTTGCGCAGGTCCAGTCGGCCCTTGCGGCCGAGCTGGCCTCAAGCTTCGCCACGCCGCCGACCGTGTTCGTGACGCTGAGCGCGCTGGCCGAGCGGCTGCCGCCCGAACCGCCGCGGCTGATGAACATCTACATCCTCGGGGCGGCAAACTCGCCCGGCCGGGTCGAGGTGCCCCCGCATGCAACGCTGATGCAGGGAATCGCGGCCGGCGGCGGGCTGTCGCCCTTTGCGGCGACCAAGCGGGTGCAGCTGCGCCGCGTCGACCGGTCGGGCAACGAACAGGTGTACCAGTTCAACATCGACGCCGCCGAACGCGGCGGCGGCACCGGGCTGGCGACCCGGCTTCACGAAGGCGACGTGATCTTCGTGCCCCAGCGCAGGCTGTTCGAGTAACCCAAGGGATGGTCCTGCCGCGCCCCTTCCGGACGGCCACGATCGTCGCCGCGGCGGCGGTTGCGGCCACGCCTGCCGCGCCGCAGGACGAGGGCGGACGCCGCATCGTGATCGGGGTCGGCCAGAGCTTCGAGGCCGGACGCAACCTGGGCCTCGAAGTTCCCGACGAAGGGGATACTGTCCGCGCGACGACGCGGCTGTCCTTCGGGCTCTCGACGGCGACGCCGCTCGATCGTTTCGAATTCGCCGCGGCCGGCGATTTCAGGGCCGAGGACGGCCCCGGGACCAGCGGCACCGAGCTGTCCTTCAGCCTGCCGTCACTGGCGCTGGGCTACACGCGCGAGGTGCCCAACGCCCTCTTCGCGGTCGCGGCGCGCGCCCGGCGGGGCGATGTGTCGGACCTGGGCGGACCGGCGGATGCCGACGAGGAAGGCACGCAGACGGACTACGGTGTCGAGGTGCGGTTCGAGACGGGGCGCACCGGCCCGGCTTCTTTCTCGGCCCGGGCAGCCTACGACGTGAGCGAGTACGAAGACGCGAGCGACCCGACCCTGGTCGACACCCAGACGCTGACCCTGGCGCTTGGCACGCGGCTGCGGTTCTCGCCGGTGCTGACCGGGATCGGCGGCGTCGGCTTCGCGCGCGAGGACGAGGACGGCGGCGACCGGATCGACACCACCACTGTCACCCTTGGCCTGGAACATGCGCTGCGCAGCGGTTCGGCCTCGGCGACGCTGACCTGGAGTTCGGCCGACGACGAAGGCGAGCGGATCAGCTTCGAGGTGGGCCGGGCACTCGAACTGCCCGCGGGCAGCCTTTCTGCCCGCATCGGGGTCAGCGCCACCGAAGAGGCCGGCGCCGACATCATCGGCGGCGTAGACTGGCTCCAGCGTCTGCCCGACGGGTCCATCGGGGTCAGCCTGTCGCGGTCGGTCAGTTTCGACGACGACGAGACGACGGTCGACACCGGGCTGGCCGTCGACTGGACACGCGAGCTCGACCCGGTCTCGTCGATCCGCCTGAACGCCGAGTACTTCCTGAGCGACGCGCCCTCCGAACGGATCGAGCAGACGACCCTGGGCGCGACCTACAGCCATACGCTGACGCGGGACTGGCAGCTTGGCGGGGGCGTGCGCTACATCCTGCGCGACGATGCCGACGGCCGGGCGGAATCGCCCTCGGTGTTCCTGTCGCTCGACCGCAGCTTCGCCTTCCGCTTCTGACCGCTTGCGCCGCGGTCAGCCCGGCTCGACCGCCTCGGCCAGCTTCAGGTCCTGCGGCGCGCCAAGGCCATCCTCGAGGCCCAGCGCCGTGTAAAGCCGGATATAGTCGCGCGCCACGTCGCGCTGCGCCTGCGCCAGCGTGGCGCGGGCATCGGACACCGCACGCTCGCGGTCAAGGATGTCGAGAACCGTGATCCCGCCTGCATCCGCCAGCAATTGCCGCGACAGATCCAGCGCCTCCTGGTTCAGCCGGACGACCTGAGCCGCGGCCGACGCCGTGCGGATCGAGGCGGACAGCGAGATCAGCGCGCTTTCGACCTCGTCCACGGCCGTCAGCACCGCATCCTTCCAAGCCAGCAGCGCCCCTTCCACGCGGGCCTGCGCCGCCGCCTCGCTGGCGGCGAGGCGCGGCTGCGAGAAGACCGGCAGCGCGATTCCGGCAACGAGGCTCTCGGCGGTCGACCCGCCGCCGATCGGCGCCTGCACGACCCCGCTCAGCGTCAGGCGGGGATAGCGCTCGGCCCGGGCCGCGCCCAGGTCGGACACGGCAGCCGCATAGGCGCGCTCGGCCTGACGGACGTCGGGGCGCGCCCGCAGCAGGTCGGCCGGGACGCCGATGTCGGCCCCTCCGCGCGGCATCGGCTGGCCGGTGCCGGCGGCAAGGCCAAGCCCGCGGCGGCCGGCAGGGTCGGCCAGCAGCGTCGCGATCCGGCTCTGCAGGATGGCGATCTGCGCCTCGGTCTGTGGGATCTGGGCGCGGGTCTGCGCCACCAGCGCCTCGGCGCGCACCCGGTCGAGCCGCGTCGCCGCGCCGGCCTCGAGGCGTGTGGTGATGTCGTTCAGCGTGCGCTGCCGCGACCGCAGGTCCTGATGGCGGTAGGCCAGCAATGCCTCGGAGTAACGCAGGTCGGCATAGGCCAGCGCCAGTTCGCCGATCACGAGCCGGCGCGCGTTCGTCTCGGCGCTGCGGGCGGCATCGAGCCGCGCCCGCGAGGCCGCCGCCGCGGCCAGTTTCCTGGGCGAGAAGATGAGGTCGAGCCCGAGGCCCACCGTCTCGGTGCTGTCCGGGGCAGAGGCTGTCGCCTGCAGATCGCCGTCGATGTCATCGAGCCCCGCCCGCCGGGCAAGGGCCTCGGCCTCGCGCACGCGCGCCTGCGCCTGCGCGACCGTCAGGTTCTGGGCCAGCGCGCGGTCCACAAGGCCGTTCAGCACGGGGTCATGGAACGCCGTCCACCAGGCGGCCTCGGCGCGCGGACTGACCTGGATCGGCTGGAGGACCGAGTAGCGGTCGGTCAGCTGCATCTGTGGCGGCGCGTAGTCGGGCAGCATCGAGCAGCCCGACAGCACGGCCCCGGCCGAGACGGAGACGACAAACGCCCAAAGGCGCCCCGATTCAGGCCTTGTCATGATGTCTGCCCTTGACCTGCCTATTGCCTCGACCGACGTCGCGCAGGGGTCTGTGCCGCCCCCGCTTCACCACCGGACAGCCGACCCTAGCACGAGAAACCGCGGACGAGCCCTCTGCAGCCCCACCACGCGCCAACTCGGCCGCGACCTGTTGCCCGGCTGCCCCACCCCATGCCGTCCGGACGCGCCACCCGCCTGCGCTCGCCGGTCATTCCCGGAAGGCCCTGCCGAAGAAGGCGGTGAAGGGTTCGGTCAGGTAGGCCAGCGCGCTGCGCTCGCGGGTGCGGATGTAGGCCTCGACCGGCATGCCGGGAAC
>JALORM010000004.1 GCA_025458985.1 Paracoccaceae bacterium
TCGCCCAGCTCGTCCTTCATGAGGCTCAGGTACACCAGCGCGTCCTTCGCCTTCGAGATGCCGCCCGCAGGCTTGTAGCCCACGCGGAAGCCGGTCCGTCCGTGGAACTCGCGGATCGCGCGGATCATCACCAGGCTGACCGGCAGGGTGGCGTTCACGCTTTCCTTCCCGGTCGAGGTCTTGATGAAGTCCGCCCCCGCCATCATGCAGACCAGCGACGCGCGGGCGACGTTCCTCAGCGTGCCGAGCTCTCCCGTCGCAAGGATCGCCTTGACGTGCGCCGGCCCGCAGGCCGTGCGGAATTCCCGCATCTCGTCGTAGAGGGCCTGCCAGTTGCCGGTCAGGACATGGCGGCGCGAGATCACGATGTCGATCTCCGCCGCACCGGCCTTCACGCTTTCGCCGATCTCGGCGACCCGCAGATGGAACGGCGAAAGGCCCGCGGGAAACCCCGTCGACACCGCCGCGACCGGAATGTCCGAGCCGCGCAACGCCTGGACCGCGGTCGCCACCATGTCGTGGTAGACGCAGACCGCGCCGACGGTCAGCCCCTCCATCCCCAGCGCCGCCAGCAGGTCGGCGCGCACCGGCTGGCGCCGCCGCACGCGGCCTTCGGTATCGTCGCCCGACAGCGTTGTCAGGTCGATCAGGCTGACCGCCTTGCACAGCCAGGCCGCCTGCCATTCCTTCTTCACGCTCCGCCGCCCCGGCAGCGTCGCGCAGCGCCGCTCGATGGCCGAGGTGTTGGCGTGCACCGAAGCAACCCAGTCGAGGTCCAGTTCCATCCCCGCGTTGCGCGGATGGCCGACCTGCGGCAGCTTGGCGCTGTCCTGCTGCGTCCGCGTCGTCTCGCTCACGTTCACGGCGAGGTCCTCCGTTCGAGGGAAGGCCCAAGGTCGCATGGTGGCGGCAGGCTTGGCAAGGCGGCCGGAGGCGGGGCAGTTGGAGCCAGCGCCACTCAGGCGAGCCAGAAGCGCGGCATGAACAGGACGAACACGGTCAGCATCTCGAGCCGGCCGACGTACATGCCCAGTGCCAGCAGCCACTTCGCCGCGTCCGGCAGCGTCGAGAAATTGCCGGCAGGCCCGATCACCGATCCGACGCCGGGGCCGACATTGGTGATCGCCGTCAGCGCGCCGCTTGCGGCGGTCACCGGATCGAGGCCAAGGAACGCGAGGCTCGCTGCAAGCCACATGAAGGTCAGCGCGAAGACGTTGAGAAAGGCGATCACGCCGCCAAGCTGACCTTCGCCGACCGCGACTCCCTCGTAGCGGATCGAGGCGATCTGATGCGGCCGGTGCACCCGGAGGATCCGGCTGCGGATGGCGCGCACGAGCACGATCCAGCGCATCAGCTTCACCCCGCCCGAGGTCGATCCGGTGCAGCCGCCGACCGCGGTCAGAAGGAAGAAGGCAACGATCGCGAAGCTGCCCCAGGTCATGTAGTCGGTCGAGGCAAAGCCCGTCGTGGTCACCACCGAGACGACGTTGAACGTCACCTCGGTCAGCGCCTGGAACGGCGTCGCCTCGGACGTCGCCACCCGCCAGAGGGTGAGGATGGCGATCGACACGGCCAGCAGCGCCAGCAGGCCGGGCACCTGCTCGGTCCGGCGGCCCTGCCCGCGCAGGATGCGGATGTACCAGGCGAAGGGCAGCGCCCCGGCCAGCATGAAGAGAGCAGCCATCCAGTGGAGCGCCGGGTTCTGGAAGTGGCCGAACGACGCGTCCGACGTCGAATAGCCGCCGGTGGAAAGCGTTGTCATGGCGTGGACGGTCGCCTCGTATCCGCTCATGCCGCCGATCCGGTAGGCGACTGCGCAGACCAGGGTCAGCCCGAGGTAGACCCAGAGCGTGGCGGCGGCGAAGCGGGCGGCATTGCCCATCTCGTTGTCGCCCCGCTCCGAGCTTTCGGTGCGGTAGAGTTGCATCCCCCCCACCTTCAGCACCGGAAGAAGCGCGATCCCCGCGACGATGAAGCCGACGCCGCCGAACCACTGGATCAGCCCGCGCCAGAGGTTGATCCCCTCCGGGGTCGAGTCGAGGCCGGACATCACCGTCGAGCCGGTCGTCGTGATTCCCGACATCGCCTCGAAGAAGGCGTCGGTCCAGGATAGCCCCCAGAGCCACAGCGGCAGCGCCCCGGCGGCGGCGGCCGTGATCCAGACCGAGGCCGTAAGAAGGAACGCCATGCGCTGCCCGAGGCGCATCGGCCGGTCGTGCGTGACGATCACGAGAAGCCCGCCCGCCAGGACAAGCAGCGCCCCGGATTCGACGAACACCTCCCGCGTTGCAGGAAAGACCAGACCGATCATCCCCTGGAAAATCCCCGATACGACGAGGATCAGTCCGTGCACGAACGCAATGAAGACCAAGGCAGTCCCGGTGCCGATGACGCGCCTGACCTACGCCTGCGGCGCGCGGAAGTCCAGTGGCGCCCCTTTCGGCAATGCCTGGCGATCCCGCGAGGGGCGCGTCTCTCAAGCAACCTCAACGAGATAAGCCGTCCAACCCTCGCAGAAGGGGGCTTTGATGGCGTTGGTGAAATTCGCCGGGTGCCCAACCGCTCGGCCATGACCCGCTTCGCGCTCGACCGGCACAAGCGGGCCGCGCGGGCCGTGGGCTACGCGCTGACGGCGAACCTGCCCGTGCTTTGGCACGACCTGTCCCTGATCTTCATCGCCCGCCTGACGGGTGTCGAGCGAGCCGCGCTGGCGTTCGCCGCACTCCGCTCACTCGATCCCGAGGATCGCGAACGAATCTTCGAGGCAGCGCATCGGGGGCACACCGATGGCGGATGACTATATCTCTGATACCATCCGCGAGTGGCGGGAACAGCGCGACCGGCGCGAGGCTCAGCGGCGGCCCATGGGCTTCGCCCTGACGCCCGACCATGCCGAGCCCGCCGACATGCAGCCCTTGCCGCCGCTGGATGCCTACGCGGACGAATTTCAGCGCGAGGAAGGGCAAGAGGCGGCGGCGCCTGACCGCGCGTCCCGGTTCTTCACCGCGGCGGACCTGGAAGGGCGCCCTGTTCCCGAGCGGCCTTGGCTGGTGCCCGACTTGGTGCCGTCCAAGACCGTCACGCTGTTCTCTGGCGATGGGGGCACCGGCAAGTCGCTTCTCGCGCTCCAGCTCTGCGCCGCGGTTGCCTCGGGCGGGGCATGGCTGGGCCTGCCGGTCGCTCAGGGCCGGGCATTGATGATTTCCGCCTAGGACGACGAAGACGAGATGCACCGCCGCCTGGACGGCATCGTTGGCGCCGAGGGCCTGACATACCGCGACCTTGCCGGCCTGACGCTTCGCAGCCTTGCGGGCGAGGACGCACTTCTGGCGCTCGACGGTCAGTTCAAGCTGATGAGGTCGGCGCTCTACGACGAGCTTGACGGAAGGATCGGCGACGAGAAACCCGCCGTTGTCATCCTCGATACCCAGGCAGACCTCTACCGGCGAACGAGAATGACCGCGCCAAGGTACGCCAGTTCGTTGGGATTCTGCGCCACCTCGCGATCAAGCACCGGACGGCCGTCATCCTCCTGTCGCACCCCAGCCTGACCGGCCTCAACAGCGGCACGGGCACCTCGGGCTCGACGGCGTGGAACAACAGCGTGCGGGCGCGGCTCTACCTGCAGCGTGTGACGGATGACGGCTACGAGGCTGACCCTGACGCCCGCGTCCTCAGCACGATGAAGAGCAACTACGGCCGCACGGGTGGCGAGATCGCCATGAAGTGGGACGCCGGCCGGTTCGTTGCCGAGGCGCAGCCGCAAGGGCTCGATCGCATGGCGGCGAACGCCAAGGCGGAAAGGGTGTTCCTCACACTGCTCCGCGCCTTCAACGAGATGGAGCGGCACGTCTCGCCAAACCCGTCCAACAGCTATGCGCCCAGCGTCTTCGCCAAACACCCCGGCGCCGAGGGCGTGAGCAAGCGAGCCTTCGCGTCCGTCATGGAGGCGATGCTCCGAGACGGCCGGATCGTCATCGGCGAGCACGGTCGAGGGTCGGACAAGAAGAAGCATCTGAGGGTGGCGGAATGAGTGTCCAACGCCTGTCCAACGCCATATCTCGACTGCGTCCAACACCCCGTCCAACAGGTGTCCAACGGGTGTCCGAGGGTGTCGTGACTTACTCCCCATACCCCAATGGCGTTGGACGCCCCCTTGGAGGGCGGCGTCCGCGCCTCGCAGAGGGCGAGTCGGCAACGGTGCCAATACCCGCCGATCTAGGAGGGGGGGTTTTCGGGGGGGCGGACCTCTCCCGTCCCTCTCCCGAGTTCGGGGGGTATAGGTCATGACTGCTGCCCTATTCCTCGACTTCCTTGAGACGCTGACGGTTCCCGAGGGGCCGAAGGCTGGCGAGCGTCTGCGGCTGGCGGAGTTTCAGGCGCGGTTCGTGATCGGTGCCATGCAGCCCGGCGTCATGGTGGCGTGTCTCAGCATCGGACGGGGCAATGCGAAGACCGCGTTGTCCTCGGGGATCGCTCTGGGCCACGCGATGGGGGTTGCCGATGAACAGCCCAAGCGGGAGGTGATCCTCGCGGCCCGGAACCGCGACCAAGCGAAGACCGCATTCAACTTCGTCCATGGCTTCGTGACGGGGCTTCCCGAGGGTGAACAGGAAGCCTTCACGATCCGGCGGGGTTCGAAGCTGGAGATCGAGTACGGCGCCCGTGGTGGCGGCCTGATCCGCGTCATTGCCGCTGACGGCAAGTCGATCCTCGGCGGTGCGCCGACGCTGGCGATCCTCGACGAGCGCGCGGCGTGGGAAAAGGACAAGGGCGACGCGCTGGAAAACGCGATCCTCTCGGGCCTCGGCAAGAGGGACGGCCGAGCGCTGATCATCTCGACCTCGGCGCCGGACGATACGAACACGTTCTCGCGGTGGATGGATGAGCCTCCGCCGGGAACCTACGTGCAGGAGCATCGCCCGCCGCCCGGGCTTCCGGCCGACGATCTGGAAAGCCTGCTCATCGCGAACCCCGGCGCGACCGAGGGCATTGGCGCTTCCCCGGAATGGCTTGTCGGCCAGGCGCAGCGCGCGATTGCCCGGGGCGGCTCGGCACTGTCAAGCTTCCGCAACCTCAACCGCAACGAACGCGTCTCGACCGATGACCGGTCGCTGCTTCTGACAGTGGACGAATGGCTGGCAGCCGAGGTGGCGCCCGACGAGCTGCCCGAGCGTGAGGGGCCGTGCGTCCTCGGCGTGGACCTTGGCGGTTCGCGCAGCATGAGCGCAGCCGCGTTCTACTGGCCGGAGACGGGCCGTCTCGAAGCCGTGGGCACCTTCCCCGGCCAGCCGGGACTTGGCGACCGTGGGGCCGCCGACGCGGTGGGGCAGCGCTACGTCGAGATGCACGACCGGGGCGAGTTGTTCACCATGGGGGACGCGACGGTTCCGCCCGGACCCTGGCTCGCCGAGATCGTGCGCCGGATGGGGGCGCCGCCAGTGTCCATCGTCGGCGACCGCTTCCGCCATGCGGAGTTTCAGGAAGCCATGCGGGCGGCCGGGCTGGAGCGGGTGCCATTCGTCTGGCGCGGGTTCGGATGGCGCGACGGCGCGGAGGATATCGAGCGGTTCCGCCGTGCCGTCTTCGACGGCGAGGTCAAGACCTCTCCGTCCCTGCTTCTGCGCTCGGCCTTCGCCGATGCTGTGACGCTGGTTGACCCTGCCGGCAACCACAAGCTTGCCAAGGCCCGGTCCCTCGGGCGGATCGACGCGGCGGCCGCGGCTGTCCTCGCGGTGGCCGAGGGTGCCCGCCTGACGAACCGCGCCCCGCAACGCGGCGGGAGGGTCATGTGGGCATGAAACGGCGTCAGGAATACGCGGCGCACTCGGCGCGGGTGACGGGCTCGAAGCGGTGGAAGGGACTTCGCTTGCAAGCGCTTCGCCGGGACGGGTTCCGGTGCCGGTCCTGCGGGGTCGCCGGGCGCCTTGAAGTCGACCATATCGAGCCAGTCAGGGACGCGCCATCGCGCGCCTACGAGCTGGCCAATCTGCAAAGCCTCTGCCGCGGGTGTCACTCGCGGAAGACGCGCGAGGAAGTCGGGATGAACCCGGTTCCTCCCGAGCGCGCCGCATGGCGCAACCTGGTCCGCAAGACGGGCCGCAACCCCAACAAACGCGAGGATTGAGCATGTTGGATTCTACGAAGATCGCCCGTCGCCAGTCGGAAATCCGGCAGGCGCTGGCGGGGCTGGCCGGCAAGGAAAAGCCGACCGAAGACGAGACCCGGAGCATGGAGACGCTCGACCTCGAATATCGGTCGAACGAAACCCGCTACCGGGCTGCGCTGATCGCCGAGGATACCGAACGCCGGGACGCCAAGGGCGAACTGGAAACCCGGTCCTCGCAAGAGTGGGCCGACCTCATGGCGGGCTTCGAGCTGCGTCAGGTCGCGCTGCACCTGGACGAGGGTCGCCAGCTCGACGGGCGCACCGCCGAAGTCGTGACCGAACTGCGCTCGCAGGGCGGCTATCGCGGCGTTCCGGTGCCGTGGCAGGCGCTGGAGGTGCGGGCGGGAGAAACCATCGCCTCGGGCACGCCGAACCCGATCCAAACGCGGCCGATCATCGACCGCCTGTTCCCGGGCAGCGTCGCAGCTCGCATGGGTGCGCAGATGATTTCGATCGATGCGGGCGCCGTGGAATGGCCGGTCACGACCTCGGCCGTCACGGCCGGATGGGCCGACGGCGAGACGGCGAACGTGCCGGGGCCGACCGCCTTCGCCACGACCGACCGGGCGCTGAACCCGAACCACAACCTCGGGGTTCAGATGCGGATCACCCGCAAGACCCTGAAGCAGTCGGGCGCGGCGCTGGAGGACGCGGTGCGCCGCGACATGCAGGGCGCCATGAGCGTTGCGATGGACTCGGCCGTCTTCCTCGGCACCGGGGCCAATGGCCAGCCGCTGGGCATCATCCCGGGCGCTGCGACCTACGGGATCATGTCGACCGCCATCGGGGCGCTGGCGAGCTGGGGCGCGTTCCGCGCCGCCATCGTTCGCTTCATGACCGGCAACGCAGCGTCTATGCCTTCGGACGTGCGAGCGCTGATCCGGCCCGAGGTCTGGGCCGCGATGGACAACGCGCTGATTTCCGGCACGGCGGTCAGCGAATGGGAGCGGATGCTGGGCAACGTCCCGGCGGGCAACGTCGCGATGACGACGAACGCCCTGGCGGCGCCCGCGGGCTCGCCGCTCGCGACCAACGCCGTCCTGACGACGAACGCGGGCGGGGTTGCCCCGATCTTCGTCGGCGCCTGGGGCGCGGTGGACCTGATCCGCGATCCGTTCTCCGACGCGCAGTCGGGCGGTCTGCGGATCACGGCGCTGGCCACGATGGACGTGACGGTTGCGCGGCCCGCGCAGCTCGAAATCCTCACCGGCCTGCGGCTTGCGTGATGGAACACGCAGCTCACTTCGGCGAGCTGGAACTTCGGGCGCGGCGGGGGAAACCTCGCCGCCTCCGGGGCCGGTTCCCGTATCGCAAGCGCGCGGTCCTGTCGGACGGCGGCAAGAACGGCCGGCCGCAGAAGGAGGTCATTGCCTCCGGGGCCTTCGCTTACCGGATCAACGATCCGCAGGCCGAAATCCACCTGCTTCTCGGCCATGACTATGGCCAGCCTCTCGCTTCGCGGCTGGCAGGTTCGCTCGACATTCGCGACACGCCCGACGCCGTAGTCTTCGAGGCCGAGATTTCCGACGCGCTGCTTCAAGCGCCCTACGTCCAGAACTTCCTCGCGGGGCTAGCCGCCGGACTCGTCGTAGGCATCAGCCCCGGCTTCCGCCTGCCGCCGCCCCGCACGGTGCCTGACGCCGAGACGTTCGAGGACGAAGACCCGGCCGAGGGCACCGCCCGCATTCGGACGATCCATCAGGCGCTCCTGTACGAACTGAGCGCCGTCACGGTGCCAGCCTACAAGGAAGCCCTTATCGAGGCGGACGAAAGCGTTCTGGAGGACATCCTGACCGACGCGCAGCTCGACGCCCTAAAAAACGCCGACACGGCCGACGACATCAAGGCGGTTCTCGCCGCGCTGACCCCCGCCCAAGCCGCCGCGCTGCAAGTGGCCCTTTCCGAGTCCCGGCCCGAGGCGCGTTCCGTCACGCCCGGCGGGCTCATCGTTCCCGAGCGCTCGGCCCTGGCCCGCGCCGTCAACCGCTGGAGGCTTTGATGCCCGAGCTTCTGAAGGAAACCGAAGCGGTCCCGGCCGCATGGCCCGATGCCCCTGCGGGCCTCTCTGCCGCCGCTGCCGCGCTTGACGCGGTGCCGCTCTGGCAGCGGATAGAGGCGTGGTGCCGGTTCCGCTGGACGCCGCGCGAGGTCGTGTGGATCGTGGAGGGGATGGGCGAATGGACCCCGCCGCTAGCACCTGCGACGGTCACCCTCGCCGAAGGATGGACCGGCGCCGTCTGGGGCGCGGTGACGCTGCTGCCCGGCCCCTGCGGCCTCTTCCTGCCCACGGATGACCCTTGCCGCATCACGGCGACGGTCGGCGGCGGCGACGTGCCCCCGGCCGTCCTGGAGGCGTTCCGGCGGCTCGCCGAGTATTCGGCCGAGATCGGCAAGTACGGTCAGTGGCGCGGCCCGGCCGGCGCCACGTCGAGCGATTTCAATCTGAGCGAAGGTCTGTCGCATTCCGTGGACCGGCCCGCGACGTGGGCAGCTCGGGCACTCATCAACTCGGGCGCTGCTGACCTGCTGCGCCCCTATCGGAGGACGGCTTGATGGGCCTGATTCAAAGGATCTTCGGCGGCACGGAAAAGCGTGCCAGCGGAAGCGGCTTCACGGCCGAAGTGATCGCGGCGCGCGAGGCGTATGTCTCGGGCCGGCGCGGGATCGCCGAGCTGACCGCGACGGCGCAGACCTGCATCGGCATGTGGGAATCGGGCTTTGCGCTCGCCGACGTGCAGGGCGCCCCGGGGCTTGACCGGGTGACCATGGCGCTTCTGGGCCGGTCGCTCGCCTTCCGCGGCGAAGCGGTGTTCTTGATCCGCGAGGATCGGCTTGTACCGGCCTCGGATTGGGACGTGGCGACCCGCGACGGGCGACCGAGTGCCTACCGCCTGAGCATCCCCGAGGCAGGCGGCGGGCGGTCGGAAACCGCGCTGGCGGCCGAGGTGCTGCATTGCCGGATCGGCGTGGACCCGGTGGCGCCCTGGTACGGCTCGGCGCCCCTGAAACGGGCGCAACTCACGGCCGGGCTTCTGAACGCGGTCGAGTTGGCGCTTGCCGAAGTCTACGAGACGGCACCGATCGGCAGTCAGGTTCTCCCCCTGCCCGAGATGCCCGAGGGCGACCTGAACAAGATCACGCGCGGCTTTCGGGCGCGGCGGGGCAGCGTCATGGTCCGCGAGTCGGTGAACGTGACGGCGGCAGGCGGCCCGGCCCCTGCGCAGGACTGGCAACCCCGCGACCTGACGCCCGACCTTGGTCGCGCCATGCCCATCGCCACGATGGCGGCGGCGCGGGACTCCGTGCTGGCCGTCTTCGGCATCTTGCCCGCGCTGTTCAACCCGCAGGCCACGGGACCGCTTGTGCGCGAGGCGCAGCGGCACCTAGCGACATGGGTCCTGCAGCCGATGGCCGAACTGGTCGCCGAGGAAGCGACGGCCAAGCTCGGAACGAAGGTCGAGATCGACGTGCATCGGCCGTTGCAATCCTTCGACGCGGGCGGCTCGGCTAGGGCGCTCGCCGGGATCGTGGAGGCGCTGGCGAGGGCAAAAGAGGCCGGGCTTAGCGATGCGCAGGTTGCCGCCGCGTTTGGCGCGCTGGACTGGAAGGAGGCGCTTGAATGAACGGAATTCCACACATTGAGGTGAGCGACGTTCGCAGGCCGGAAGCGCCCTACAAGACGCCGAGCGGCCAGCATGTCGAATGGGTGTTCACGGTGAAGGTTGCGGGGCTCATCGTACAGGGCTGCATGTTGTTGCATCGGCCGGACAAGGGCTGGACGATCTGGGGGCCGACGCCCCGCGTCCTGTTCACCCGCAGGGTCCGGCGCGAGCTCAAGGCCGCCGTACTCGCCGCGGCCGGCGCCGAGGTGCCGCGGCAGATGCTGGCGGCGGAGTGAGGATCGGCGGCGCGTCTGAGTGTCCGCGCCGCTGGGGCAGGTTGCGCCCGGGATGGTCAGACCCGAAGCAGCCCCGTCAGCCGGTGAGTGGGCAAACCCCGGCAGGTGCTGACCTGATTTCGGTTCGGGGGAGGCGTCAAGGGCAGGCCGTTCTCAAAGGAAGTACTCGCGGCCGACCAGATTTTTCTTGCGTTGGGTCACCCAACGATCTATACGTTGGGCAAGGCAACGGAGACTCTCGTCATGTGGTTCAAGGCAAAGGATGTCGAGCGGCTTGCAGGGATACCGCAGGCGACGCTTCGCGATTGGCGGAGCAAGGCGAAGGATTTTGACCGGGACGACGTAGACACGTCGAAAGACCATCTGTATTCGCCGCGTGGGCTCTTGGCCCTCGGAATCATGAAAGTGCTGCGCGACGCGGGTGTCAGTCTTCCCGATGCCTGGGCCATTGCTCTCTTTGCTGGCGGCGAGGTAGCGAAGTACCTGGAAATCTGGGAGCAAGACTTCTGGTATCACGACGCGCGTACCGACGGCGCGCTCAATACCACAAGGGCGTCTTGGGTCTACTTCCCGTCGGGATTCGGCCAACCGCTCGCTACCGACAGTCTCGGATTTCTTCAACCGCGCAATGGCCAGGTCGCGCAGACGCTCTACAGCGTATTCGAGATTGCCGCCGCCCTTTCGCCCGACCTTGTCGCGGCAGTCGGAGGAACGCCGGTAAGGCGTGCCGAGGTGACGGTGGGCGTCTGACATGCCCGCGGCACGTGCCTCTCTCAAGCAAGCCGACCTGACCCGCTACGCGAAAGCGATGCGGGCCGCCGGCATTGCCGATTGGCGCGTCGAGATCGAGCCGAGCGGCAAGGTTGTCATCGTTGCCGGATCGGCTGACGACGCGACCGGCCCGAACCCCTGCGACAGGCTGCTGAAATGACCCGGCGGCGCAACCCCTTCCCGGGCGTGGCCCGTACGGTGGACCGCCACGGCAAGGTGCGGTGGCGCTTCCGCAAGCGGGGCTTCTCGGCCTATCTGCCCGGCCCCTACGGCTCGCCCGAGTTCAGGGCGGCTTATGAGGTGGCAGTCGAGGGATCGCGGACCCCGAACCGCAGCAAGGCCGCGCACGGCACCTTCGCCTGGCTCATCGAGCTGTACCTGGAAAGCCCGCGCTTCAAGAACCTGTCCGACTCCCGGCGCAAGTCGCTTCGGGGGCTTCTGGACTGGCTTAGGGGCGAGGTCGGCGACCTGCCGTTCGCCCGGTTCGGAACCCGGCACGTCGAGGCCGTCATGGCCAAGAAGGCTGGCCCCGTCGCAGCGAACAACGTCAAGAAGACGCTCAGCCTCCTGTTCAACTTCGCGGTGGCCCGCGAGCTGGGCGTGACGCACAACCCGGCACGCTATGCCGAGCGGATGCGGGAGCGCGGCGATGGCTACCACACCTGGACCGACGCGGAAATCGACCGCTTCCTCAATTGGCACGGGGCGAGCACCAAGGCGCGCCTTGTGATGCTCCTGGCGCTCAATACCGGCATGTCCCGGCAAGACCTGACCCGCGTGGGCTGGCAGAACGTCAGTGGCGGGCGGATCGCCTACCGGCGAGGCAAGACCGGTGTCGGGGCTGACCTGCCGATCCTCGCCGAGCTGGCAGACGAACTTGCCAACGTCCCGACCGGCCAGATGCTCTTTGTGACGCATGGCCCAAGGAAGCCGTACAAGCCCGAAACGTTGGGCAACTGGTTCGGGGATCGGTGCGCCGAGGCCGGCGTTCCGGGGTCACTGCACGGGCTCAGGAAGGCCGGCGCAACCCGCCTCGCCAACGCGGGCGCGACCCCCGACGAAATCCGGGCGTTCCTCGCGCATTCGACCAACTCTCAGGGCGCAGTCTACACGCGGCAAGCGGATCGCGCCCGCCTCGCAGACAGCGGAATGGCCAAGCTTTCGGGAAGGGAAGGGGAACGAAAGTTGTCCAACCTTTCTGCAAGGTTAGACAAAGGAGGGGTGTAACCCCATGAATATGCTGGCCAATACCGAAGCAGTGGCGATCCCGCGAGGACTCGAACCCCGAACCTGCTGATTAGAAGTCAGCTGCTCTATCCAGTTGAGCTACGGGACCGCTGCCGCCGCTTTTGCGCCAGCCGGACGCGCGGATCAAGCCGCAAGCGGTCCGGGCGCTCAGATCGTCAGGGTCATGAAGACGCTGTTGGGGTCTTCGCTGTAGCCCTCGAACGGTCCGCACTCGATGAACCCCGCGCGGGCATAGAGCCCCCGGGCCGGGACGAAGCCTGGCTGCACGCCGGTCTCGAGGCTGAGGCGCGTGATGCCCGCCGCCCGAGCCTTGGCCACCAGGTGGTCGAGCATCCGTCGCGACAGGCCCCGCCCGCGCAGTTCGGCCAGGATGTGCATCGACTTGATCTCGGCATGTGTCGCGTCGATCTGCTTGATCGCGCCCATGCCGACCGGCCGCCCGTCCTCGCGCATGACGTAGAACCGGATGCCGGGGGCCGCGAGCTTCGAGGCGTCCAGCATGTGGATGCTTTCGGGCGGGGTCTCGGCATGCATGTCGGCGGTGTGCCGCTCCATCAGCAGGGCAAGGTCGGTCCCAAGGGGGCTTTCCGGTCGGATCTCGATCATGGTGCACGGCATTCCGTTGACGTTCTGCGGCCGGTCCGGACACTCGCCCGCCCCCGCGCAATCGCGCTCGTGCGGCAGAGAATCCTTGCGCCAGGGGCCGATCTTGACGACCCTCGGTCCCGGACGCAACGCCGTGGGGGGATGGCGTGGAGGGCGGCACGGACGCGCAGATCGGCGTTGCGCTCGGCTTTGGCGAGAACGCGGGCCGCATCATGCGGCTCGAGACGTTCTGCGACGAGTTCGTGGCCTTCGTCCGGGTCACGACCGAGGCGGGCGAGGTGGGCTGGGGCCAGTGCGCCAACTACAACGCCGACATCACCGCACAGGTCTTCCACAGGCAGGTCGCGCCCTGGGCGCTCGGCCGCGACGCGGGCGACATCGGCGCGCTGGTCCGTCTGGTCGAGGAGAAGGAGCACAAGTTCCCCGGCAGTTACCGCTGCCGCGCGCTGGCCGGGCTCGATACAGCGCTGTGGGACCTGGCCGGGCGCCGGGCGGGCCTTCCGGTTGTGGCGCTTCTGGGCGGGCGGCCCGGTCCCTTGCGCGCCTATGCAAGCTCGATGCGGCGCGACATCGCGCCCGCTGACGAGGCGGCGCGGCTTCTTCGCCTGCGCGACGGGAAGGGCTTCGATGCCTTCAAGTGGCGCGTCGGCGCAGAATGCGGCCGGGACCGCGACGAATGGCCGGGTCGCACCGAAGAGGTGATCCCCACCGTTTCGCGCGCGCTCGGCTGCGGCGTGGCGAAGCTTGTCGATGCCAATTCCGGCTTTTCGGTCGCCCGCGCGATCGCGGTCGGGCGGATGCTGGAAGACGAGGGTGTGGAGCACTTCGAAGAGCCGGTACCCTATTGGCTGTTCGACGACACCCGTGAGGTTGCGCAGGCGCTGACGATCGACGTGGCGGGCGGCGAGCAGGACTGGGATCTGGCTCACTGGGAGCGCATGATCGCAATGCGCGCCGTCGACATCGTGCAGCCCGACATGATGTACATGGGGGGCCTGACCCGGACCCTTGCGGTTGCACGGCTGGCGCAGGATGCGGGCTTGCCCTGCACGCCGCACAGCGCCAACCTGTCGCTTGTGACGATCTGCACGATGCACCTTCTGGGCGCGATTCCGAACGCGGGAAAGTATCTGGAGCTCTCCATCGAGGGCGACGACTACTATCCCTGGCAGCGGGACCTGTTCCTGGAAGACCCCTTCGCGGTCGAGGACGGCCGCGTCCGGATACCCGACGGTCCAGGCTGGGGCGTCGAGGTCAATCCCGCCTGGATCGAGCGGGCAACATACCAAGAAAGCGCCCTGGGCCGGACGCCCCGTTCTGCCTATGCGCGCCTCTATCATCAGGGAGAGACGACATGATCAGACTACCGGCGCGGGCCGTATCCCGCCGCGGCCTCATCCAGGGCGCGGGCGCCCTTGGCGCAGCGGCGCTCATCCTTCCGGCCGGCATGCGCCCGGCGGCGGCGCAGCCCAAGTCGGGCGGAACGCTCCGCATCGGCGTCGGGCACGGCAACACCTCCGACAGCTTCGACCCCGCTCTTCTGGAACACCTCTACATCCAGACGGTGTCGGTGGCGCGGTCGAACATGCTGACCGAGATCGACGCCGACGGGCAGCTCATTCCCGAACTCGCGACCGGCTGGGAATCGGGGGACGCGGTGACCTGGGTCTTCGCCATCCGGCAGGGCGTGACCTTCCACTCGGGCAAGGACATGACGCCCGACGACGTCGTGGCCTCGATCAACTACCACCGGGGCGAGGGCTCGACCTCGGCCGCGAAGCCGCTGGTTGAGCAGATCGCCGACATCCGCGCCGACGGCCAGAACGTGATCTTCACGCTGACCGCGGCCAATGCCGACTTCCCGTTCATCATTTCGGACTACCACCTGCCGATCCTGCCCTCCACCGACGGCAGCATCGACCCGCTGACCTCGGACGGCACCGGCGGCTACGTTTCGCAGAGCTTCGAGCCCGGCGTGCAGGCGATCATGACGCGCAATCCCAACTACTGGAAGGAAGGCCGCGCCCATGCCGACCAGGTCGAGCTGATCGTCATCCTCGACGCCGCGGCGCGGCTCAATGCGCTGATGACCGGCGCGGTGGACGCGATCGAGCAAGTGGATCCGGCGACCGTGTCGATGCTGGAAAGCCGCGGCGGCAACCGCGTCCTGTCCATCGCCGGGACGGCCCACTACGTCTTCCCGATGCATGCCCGCGCGGCGCCCTTCAACGACAACAACGTGCGGCTGGCGCTGAAGTACGCCATCGACCGGCAGGAGCTGGTCGACAAGATCCTGAACGGCCACGGTTCGGTCGGGAACGACCACCCGATCAGCCCGGCCAACCGCTACTTCGACGCAAGCATCGAACAGAGGGCCTACGATCCCGACAAGGCGCGCTTCCACCTGAAGGAGGCGGGGCTCGACTCACTCGACGTGACGCTGACGGTGGCCGACGCCGCCTTCTCGGGCGCGGTCGATGCGGGCGTGCTCTATTCCGAACGGGCCGCGGCGGCGGGGATCAACATCACCGTCGACCGGGCGCCCGACGACGGCTACTGGGACAACGTCTGGATGAAGAAGCCCTTCTGCGCCAGCTACTGGGGCGGACGTCCGACCGAGGACCAGGCCTTTACCATCGCCTATGCCTCGGGAGCGCCCTGGAACGAGAGCTTCTGGGAGAACGAGCGCTTCAACCAGCTTCTTGTCGCGGCGCGGTCGGAACTGGACGAGGGCAAGCGCGCCGG
Source organism: Paracoccaceae bacterium (assembly GCA_025458985.1). Lineage (GTDB taxonomy): Bacteria > Pseudomonadota > Alphaproteobacteria > Rhodobacterales > Rhodobacteraceae > JALORM01. The sequence continues at coordinate 15,438 of JALORM010000004.1, forward strand.
GATGTATTCCGAAATGCAGCGCATCCTGTCGGACGAGGGCGCAACGGTCATCCCGATGTACAACAACTACGTCATGGCCGTCCGCGAAAACGTGGGCACGCCCGACAAGGTCGCGGCGAACTGGGGCCTCGACGGACAGCGCGCGCCGGAACGCTGGTGGATCGCCTGATCCGCGGCTGACAGCAACGGTCGGCCCGCCGGAGCGGAAGATCCCGGCGGGCTCCGCGCGCGGCAACGAAGGGGACCCGAATGGCGAACGTCTGGCGCATGATCGGCTGGCGCCTTCTCTTCGGCTTGTTCACGCTCTTCGTCGTGTCGGTGGTGATCTTCGGCGCGACCGAGCTTCTGCCCGGCGACCTCGCGCGCGAGCTTCTGGGCCAGTCGGCCACGCCCGAGACGCTCGCTGCCCTGCGCGAACAGCTCGGCCTGAACGACCCTGCCCCGGTGCGCTACTGGAACTGGCTGACCGGCGCGCTTCAGGGCGACTTCGGCGTGTCGCTCGCCAACCGCCGGCCGATCGCCGAGCTGATCGCGGCGCGGCTGGGCAACACGCTGTTCCTGGCCGCCTACGCGGCGGCGATGGCGGTGCCCTTGTCGCTGGTGCTGGGCATCCTTGCCGCGCTCTGGCGCAACTCGGTCTTCGACCGCGCCGTGAACGCCGGCGCGCTGACCTCGATCTCGTTTCCCGAATTCTTCGTGGCCTACATCCTGATCTTCTGGCTGGCGCAGTCCGGGCTGTTCCCCTCGATGGTGCGCATC
>JALORM010000214.1 GCA_025458985.1 Paracoccaceae bacterium
CAGGTCGGAATGCCCGCCCGCGTGCCCCCAGGGCCCGGTCCGGGTGACGTTGCGCAGCGACGGCGTGCGGAAGGCATAGGCATCGGCGGGGTCGTTCGTTACCCGCATCCGGCCGACATCGCGGCTGTGCGCCTCGAACCGCTCGGCCTTTCCCGGCCCCAGCTGCGGGGCGCCCATGGCGTGGAAGCCGTGATCGGTCTGGAACGGACCCGCATGGCAGTCTGCGCAGCCGGCCGATCCGTAGAAGAGCCGCATGCCGGCCTCGGCCTGCGGCTCAAGCGATGCCTCGCCGCGCAGGAAGCCGTCGAAGGCCGAACCGTCGGCCCGCCACTCGTGCTCGATGAAGGCGGCGATGGCGTTCGAGATGTCGGTGAACCGCACCTCGCGCCCGGCCGCGATCTCGGGGTAGGCCGTCTCGAACAGCGCGCGGTATTCGGGAATCGCGTCTATCCGGGCCGAAATCAGGCTCCACGCGCCGCCGTCGCCGGTGATGAGGCCCTGCCGCACGGCGCGGCTGACCTCGTTCTCGGAATAGTGGCCGGCCATCTCGTCGGACGACAGGACCGGGAACATCGTCTGCGCCGACAGAAGCGAGGCGAAGCCCGCCACCATCTCGTCCTCCAGCGGGGTGCGCAACCCCGAGGGGCGCGACGGATCGGCCTCGATCCGGCCGTCGTGGAACATCACGGTGAATTCGCGCGCCCCAAGGTTGAAGAGCGCGGGAGAGTTCCGCGGGATGCGCTGTTCGGGCAGGTTCGCGGGATCGGCCACCCGGTCCGGCCCCAGCCCGCGGCCGCCCTCGCCCATCCCCAGCGACAGCCCGTCCGAAGTGGCGAAGCGCGGGTGATGGCAGGTGCCGCAGGCGATGTTGCGGTTGCCCGACAGGATCGGGTCCCAGAACAGAAGCTGCCCCAGCTGCGCCTCTTCCATCCGGACGGGGCGGAAGTCGTCGTCGGACACGGCGCGGGGCAGGTCGCCGGCCCAGGCGGTCGCAGCAGTCAGCAGAAGCGCGGCAAGGCTCCGCATCAGTAGTCCCTTTCGAAGAACACCCCCAGCCCGGTGTCGCCGTCCGACCCCACCCGGCCGCGCACCGTCAGCGATGGCGTGACGTCCAGGTTGATCGAGATGTCGGACTTGCCGTCCGCCCCCACGGTGACCTCGGTATAGGCATTGTCCGTCAGGTACCGGCCGGCGCGCAAGGCGGCATTTCCGTCCTCGCCCGTCGTCACGTCCAGATCGTCGAGCCCGAAGTTCTCGCGCAGACGGTTCACCACACCGCCGCCGCCCCGGCCGGACAGCTCGGCCACCGCCGAGGCAAGCTGTGCGGCCTGCAGCGGCGACAGTTCGGTCAGGTCGCGGCCGAAGAACAGCCGGGCGAGAACCTCGTCCTCGGGCAGTTCGGGCGCGCTTTCGAACCGGATGTCGGGCTCGGAAGCCAGGCCCTCGACCACGACCCGCACGGTGATTCCCTCGGCCTCGGTCGTCGCCACGAGGCGCAGGTACGGATCGAACGATCCTTCCAGCCGTGCGAGGCCCTCGGTCAGGATCAGCCGGCGCCCGAGGATGTCGAGCCGCCCGCGGATCAGGTCGAACTGGCCCTGCGGCGAGACCTCGGCAGTGGTGCCCGCCAGACGGAGGCTGCCGCCAAGTTCGGCATCCAGCCCGCGGCCGCGCACGAAGATGCGGTTTGGGGCGTTGACCAGCAGGTCGAGCCGCAGCGGCCTGGCCTCGCCACCCCCGCCGCCGCCTCCCGCCGCACCGCCCCCGCCGTCGAACCCTGCGCGCCGGCGGGTGACCCGGACCGCAGGCGGTTCGTTGACGTGGTGCAGGCCCTCGACCTCGCCTCCGGCGCCCTCTCCGGTTGGGGCGATCCGCAGCTCGGTCTCGCCCAGGTTCAGCACGCCCCCGAGAAGCGCCCCGCCGGAAAGCGGGCCGGTCAGCGTGACCTCGCCGTCGACCAGGGTCCGGTAAAGATCGGGGTCGGCCAGACGCGCCCCGGAAATGGCGACGCGCAGGGCGGCGTCGAACGGCGCGGCAAGGCCGACGCCGCCGGTCACGCCGACGCGCCCGCCGCCCTCGACGGCGCCCGACAGGTCCAGGGTCGCCCGCCCGCCGCCCAGCGCGACTGAACCGCCGATGCCATCGACCGCCATGCCGAAGGTCGGCGCGACAAGCCGCGCGCCTTGGGTCGTGACCCGGCCCGACAGCGATTGCAGCCGGAGTGGCCCGGACAGCGTGAGGTCGAAATCCGCCGTCCCGCGGACCGCGCGCGGCGCGATGGAGACGTTGGCAAGGCCAAGCGGCGCCTGCCCGACGGCGCGCAGGTCGACGCTTGCCCCGTCGGGCGCGGCCGAGCCGGTGACGGTGGCCCGCGTGCCGCCCGGACCTTCGGCCCGCACGTCCATCAGCCAGCGACCTCCCGCATCGCGGCCGAGCGTCCCGTCGACGGACAGCGGCCCGGGGAAGTCGGGGGCGAAGAGGCCCACATTGCGCAGCCGCGCCTGGCCCGTCAGCCGCCCGTCCACCCGGCCGAGCGTGCCGGTCAGGCTTGCCGTCAGCTCGCCGGTCGACAGGTCGAAACGCCGAACGGTGGTCACGTCGCCCTCGCGCGTGGCGGCGGCCGACAGGCGCAGGGTGCCGCCCAGCAGCCGGTCGGCCGAGGGCTGGCCGATGCCGAGGCTGCGCCCGGTCAGCTCCAGCGTGCCGTCGAAACGGTCCTCGGCCGGCGCGGCCGAGCCCGTGAAGGTCAGCTCGGCCTGGCCCCGCAGGGCCGTCCCGGCCAGCCGGGCATAGGCCGAGGCATCGGCGACGCCCGCGGCAAGCCGTCCGTCGGCGGCAAGCGTGCCATCCGGCGATTCGACAAGGCTTCCCGCGAACTCGGCCCGCCCGCCGCCCGGGCCGGTCGCCTCGGCCGTGACGGCATACCGGCCGGGCGTCTCTTCGTCGATCCGCGCCGTCAGCGTGGCGGGACCCGACAGCTCGGGCACGACGCGACCCAGTTCCGCCAGCCGGGCATTGGCCTCCAGCCGGGTGGCACCGGTGCGGACAAGTCCTTGTGCAGCGATCTGCGCCTCGGCGGTCTCGATCCGGAAGGCCCGCAGCGTGATGCCGGTCTCATCCCGCAGCACATCGAGCCGAAGCCGGCTTTCCCCGGCGATCGCGCGGTCGAGCGGCTCTAATCCAGCCGAAAGATCGCGGCCCGACCCACCCAGACGCAGGTCGAACCGCCCGTCCAGCAGCGTGACCGTCCCGTTCAGCCCCAGGACCGCCCGCCCGCCAAGCGGCCGCTGCGCGAGCCCCGACAGCACCGCCAGGTCGGCGACCTCGGCCGAACCGCGCAGCTCGAACGGCAGGCCGTCGGCCACTGCGCCAAGCGTCCCCAGCGCGGTGAGGCGCGCAGTGTCGGTGACCAGCGCGATCCGCCGGAACGCCAGCGGTGCGCCCTCCTCCCATTCCAGCGCGGTGTCGAGCCTCACGCGCGGGCCCAGCGCGGCAGCGACCTCGGGGTTCGCCGGCGCCACGCCCTCGCCGATGGCCTCGATCCGCGCGGTCACCCGGCGGCCGCCGGATCGGGCGATCTCGCCCTCGGCGTCAAGCGTCAGCTGCGCGGCGCGGTCCCCCGCGCGGCGGAAATCCTCGATCACGGCGCGGCCGGTCCAGGCCTCGCCCCGGGCGGCATCGAACGAGACGTCGATGTCGGCAGACCCGACCTCGACCGGCTCCCCTGCAAGGGGAAGGCGCACCGGGCCGCCGCCGGGCGCGGCGATCCGCCCGGTCAGGCGGAACGCCTGGGGCAGGCCGTCGGCAGCGACGGTCGCCGAGCCGTCCAGCGCCAGCGCGGCGGCACGAAGTTCCAGCCGCGCAAGCTCGGTCGCACCACCGGGCGTGCGGGTTCCCTCTGCCACCAGGCCCACGTCGGACCCGAAGAAATCACGGTATTCCGGCAGGAACAGGGGCGCGAGGTCGCCCGAGACGTTCACCTCGAACCGCCGGACCGGCGGTGGGGCCGGGGCATCTTCCGTGGGCGCGGCAGCCTCCTCGACCAGAGCGACGGTGCCGCCCAGCCGCGGCGCACCATCCGAGGACAGGGCCACCTGCGCGGTGAAGTCCGACAGCGGGCCCTCGCCCTCGCCCGACAGCGACAGTGCCGGCCGGCCCGGGAGGTTCAGAAGACGCGCGGCGATGCCGTCCTCGGGCTCGGTCAGGTCCAGCGCAAGCGCGAGGACCGAGGTCGCGTTGTCGAACCGGGCGTCGAGCGTCAGGGCGCCCCGGGGTCCGTCGATCCGTTCGACCGACAGCGCCGCCGCGCCCTCGCCTCCGGACAGCCGGAGCGATCCGCCGAGAGACACCGCGACTTCCTCGCCGAGAAGCGGGGCACCAAGGGTTACGGCGTCGGCGCTGAT
>JALORM010000215.1 GCA_025458985.1 Paracoccaceae bacterium
CCGGTCCCCTCCTGGATGAATGGGGTGGAGCACGGGCAGCGGCAGGCTGTGCCGCGGCCTACTATGGTCGGTGGATCACCAGTGCCTGCGGCGCAGGCGAGGCGGGATCAGGCGCGAAGCGCTCCGATAAGCGGCCATCGGCCGCCCGCAAGGATCCCGCCGCAGGTGGGCGCGCAATACGCTGAATCGGTCATGGCACGCCTCCTTTTCTTCGGTGTGGGACGAACGTCGCATAGCCGAAAACCGCGTGCCGGGACAGCGCGGATGTGTCTCTTCCCCCTGCCTCGGCGGAAACGTGCCCCCGGGGCAACAGGCCGGTCACCGGCGCCCGGCGAAGAAGTCGCGCAAGAGCCGCGCCGCCGCGTCCGCGCCGATGCCGTCGTAGACCTCGGGGGCATGGTGGCTCTGCGGATGGGCAAAGACGCGCGGCCCCTGCGCCACGCCGCCGGACTTGGGGTCGGCCGCCCCGTAATAGAGCCGCGCGATCCGCGCCTGGCCGATGGCAGCGGCGCACATCGGGCAGGGTTCCAGCGTCACGTAGAGGTCGTGGCCCGGCAGCCGTTCCGATCCCGCCGCGGCGCAGGCGGCGCGCAAGGCCAGGATCTCGGCGTGGGCGGTGGGGTCGGACAGCTCGCGCGTCCGGTTGCCCGCCGCTGCGACCACCCGACCGTCGGGCGCGACGACGACCGCACCCACCGGCACCTCGCCCCGCGCCGCTGCGGCCCGCGCTTCGGCGAGCGCGGCCTCCATGTGGCTGACGAATGCGCTCATGCAGCCTTCCTGCCCCGGCCCGCGCCGCCCGACAAGCCGCTTTCGCCGGCACGCCCGGCAGGGTAGAGGGGGGCGCATGAGCAAGCCCCCCCGAGAACCGACCCCGCGCGACGGCGACCGCATCGCCAAGATCCTGGCCCGACGGGGCGTCGCCTCGCGCCGCGCGGCCGAGGAGATGATCGCCGCCGGCCGCGTCAGCGTGAACGGCAAGGTCATTAACAGCCCGGCACTGAACGTGCGCCCGAAGGACCGGATCGAGGTCGACGGAAAGCCCCTGGCCGACCCGGCACCGGCGCGGCTCTGGCTCTACCACAAGCCCATCGGGCTGGTGACGACCGAGAAGGACGAGAAGGGCCGCCCCACGGTCTTTGCCGCGCTGCCGGCCGAGCTTGGCCGGGTGATGTCGGTCGGGCGGCTCGACATCAACTCCGAAGGGCTGCTTCTGCTCACCAACGACGGCGCGCTGAAGCGGCGGCTGGAGCTGCCCGCGACCGGCTGGCTCAGGAAATACCGGGTGCGGGTGAACGGCGCACCCGACGATGCCGCGCTGGCGCCGCTGAGGCAGGGGATCGCGGTCGAGGGCGAGCGCTTCCAGCCGATGGAGGTCACGCTCGACCGCCAGCAGGGGGCGAACGCCTGGCTGACCGTAGGGCTCCGGGAGGGCCGCAACCGCGAGGTGCGCCGCGCGATGGAGGCGGTCGGGCTGACGGTGAACCGCCTGATCCGGGTCAGCTACGGCCCCTTCCGGCTGGGCGAGCTTGCGCCCGGCGCGGTCGAGGAGGTTCGCCCGAAGGTCGTCCGCGACCAGCTGGGACTTGGCGGCGCGGCGTCGGGCGCGGGTCGGGCGGAAGGGGACCGCGGGGCAGACCGGACGGCGGAACCGAAGCGGCCCGGCGGCACCCCAAGGTCGGCCGCCGGGAAAGGCGGAAAGCCTCCGCGCCGTGGCGCGGCCCGGGGTTCCGGGCAGACTGGCGGCGGGCGGGACAGGCCGGTCGGCGAGGAAGGCGTAAGCGGCGCGCGGCACCGTCATTCGCCGGGTGCCGACGCGAAGCGCACGGCGCCCGCACGCGGGAAGGTATCGAAGGGTGGCGACACCGCGCCGGGCGACACCCGCGCCGGCAAGGACCGGCCCGGCGCGTCCCGCGCTGCGTCACCAGGCGGCAGACGGACCGACCGGCCGGATCGCGGGGTCGTCGTCCGAGGTGCGGGCGACAGCGGCGCTCGTGGCAGTGGCGGTGGCAGGCCCGACGCGACCCTCGGCGGGGCGCGAGGAGGAAAGCAGGACGACAGGACCATCCGGACAGCCGGCCCCCGCAAGGAAGGCGGCGGCAAGGCGGCAGAGCGCAGCCGAGGCCGGACCGCGGACGACCGGGGTGCACGCAAGGGTCCGGGCACGGACTCGGCACCGGGCGGCAGCAAGGGATCGCGCGGCGGGAAGCCGACAGGCGCAGAAGCGCGACCGGCAGCCAGCGGGCACCGACGCGCCGGCAAGGGGCCGGGGGCTGGGGCCGGGCGAACTGCCGACACGGAGCCGCGCGCAGGTCGCGGACCCCGCAGCCCCGGACCGGGGGGCGGACCGGGGGGCGGACCGGGGCGCGGACCGAAGCCGGGCTCGCCCAGGCGAGGTCCGCCCCGCGGGCCGCGGAAGGGCTGAGACCGGCGCGCCCTCACCCGGACTTGGGCACGGATTGGCCGATCAGGATCGCAAAAGCGCCGCCCTCGGTGCTGGTACCCCCGGCGGGCATCGACTATATGTGCGCGAGCGTAGTGAGGCACGATCCGGCGCAAGGGGGCGCGCGATGTCCGACACCGGCCTTCAGAAGGTGGCCTTCTTCGTGCTGGTCGCGCTGATCCTCTACGTCGCCGCCTCCGGGGCGACCTGATGGCCCAGCGCTTCGGAGGCAGGCACAGCCCCGGCGGTCCGCCCGGGGGCGAGGCGCCCGGCGCATTCCGGGGCAAGCGACGGACCCGCGCCGGCGGCCGGGTGAACCTGCTGTTCTTCGCCCCCGTGCCCTTCGCGCTCACCGCCTTCGGGCAGGAGCCGGTGGGCCTGGCGCTGAACCTTGGCGCGTTTGCCCTGCTGATCCTTGCCGCCTGGCTGACGCGCGAGGGCATCCTGGCGCAGGAGGCCTACGAGGCGCGCACGATCTCGCGCCGGCCGGCGATCCCGCGCAAGCTCTTTGCCTCCGTGCTGACCGGCGTCGGCCTCTTCGTCGGCGGCTACGCGCCGGGGGCGAGCCTTCTCGACCCGGTGATCTTCGCGGCCCTCGGGTTCGTCCTGCACCTCTTCGCCTTCGGCCCCGATCCGATGCGGGACAAGGGGATGGAGGGCGTCGACCGGCACCAGTCCGACCGCGTGGCCCGCGCGGTCGACGAAGCCGAGCGCCACCTGGCCGCGATGAAGGACGCGATCCTGCGCGCGGGCGACCGCCAGCTCGAGGCGCGGGTCGACCGCTTTCAGGCGACCGCGCGCGAGATGTTCCGCACGGTCGAGCGCGACCCCCGCGACCTGACCGCCGCGCGGCGCTACCTCGGCGTCTACCTTCTGGGCGCGCGCGACGCGACGGTGCAGTTCGCCGACCTCTACGGCCGCACCCGCGACGCCAAGGTCCGCGCGGACTATGAGGCGCTTCTGGGCGACCTCGAGACCAACTTCGCCGCCCGCACCCGGACGCTTCTGCAAGACAACCGCGCCGCGCTGGACGTCGAGATCGAGGTCCTGCGCGAAAGACTGCAACGCGAGGGCATACGCCCCGAGACCGAGGGAACCCCATGACCGAGACCATCCGCACCGAAGCCCGCCAGGCCCTTGCCGAGGTCGAGAAGGTGACTGCCGTGATCCTGCCCGAGCCGAAGCCGGCAGGCGAGGTCGTGGCGCTTGCCCAGGCCCCTGCCCCGGTCGCCGAGGAAATCCGCCGGCGCATGGCCGAGATCGACCTTTCCAACACCGGGTCGATCGTGTCCTTCGGGTCGTCGGCTCAGGCCGAGCTGCAGCAGATCAGCCAGGCGATGCTGGCCGACGTCAAGAACAAGGACGTCGGCCCCGCCGGCGACAGCCTGCGCGACATCGTCACCACGATCCGCGGCTTCTCGGTCAGCGAGCTCGACGTGCGCCGCAAGGCCAGCTGGTGGGAGCGCCTGCTGGGCCGCGCCGCGCCCTTTGCGGGCTTTCTTGCCCGGTTCGAGAAGGTGCAGGACCAGATCGACCGGATCACCAACGACCTGCTGAGCCACGAGCACAAGCTTCTCAAGGACATCAAGTCGCTCGACCTGCTCTACGAGAAGACGCTCGACTTCTACGACGAGCTTGCGCTCTACATCGCCGCCGGCGAGGAGAAGCTGCGCGAGCTTGATGCCACAACGATCCCCGCCAAGGAACGCGAGGTCGAGGCGGCGCCCGAGAACGACCAGGTCATCAAGGCACAGGAACTGCGCGACATGCGCGCCGCGCGCGACGACCTGGAACGGCGCGTCCACGACCTGAAGCTGACGCGCCAGGTCACGATGCAGTCGCTGCCCTCGATCCGGTTGGTGCAGGAGAACGACAAGAGCCTTGTCACCAAGATCAACTCGACCCTCGTCAACACCGTGCCTCTGTGGGAGACGCAGCTGGCCCAGGCGGTGACGA
>JALORM010000216.1 GCA_025458985.1 Paracoccaceae bacterium
TCGAGCGAGTTCGCCTTTTCGGCCACCGCACGCAGTTCGGCCACCAGCTCGGGGAAGTCCTCGGACGCCGTGGCGATGTTGGCCGCAGCGGCATTCGCCCGCTCGACCGCCGCTGCAAGGTTGTCGAGCGTGCCCGCCGCGCGCAGGTCGGACACGACGTCGCGCAGGTCGGTCACGGCGGCGCGCAGCTCGCCCGGAAGCGCGCGGGTCGCCTCGTCGTTGACGAGGCTGCGCACGTCTTCCAGCAGCGCCGCCGCCGATTGCGGCACCGCGACCGTGCTTTCGGCCCGGGCAAGCTCTTCCACGCTCGCCAGGGTGGCGATGGCCTGCTGCAGCAGTTCCTCGATCGGAAGGGCATTGATCCGCTCCAGCACGCCTTCGGCGGTCGCGGTGAAGTCCGGAAGGTTCGAGTCGACGCTTGGCAGGACCGGCAGCGGCTCTGCGTTCCGGTCTAAGACGGCCGGTGCGGCGTCGGGGATCTCGGCGAGTTCCACCACCAGGCCGCCACCCAGCAGCGAGGCGGCCGCAAGGCGGGCGCGCAGGCCGTTCGCCACCGCGGTCTCGAGGAAGTCGAGAACCTCGGCCTCGCCTGCGCCGCGTGGCAGGCCAAGCCGACCGGGGTCCACCGACAGGTTGGCCACCAGCCCGATCTCGGGGCCCTCCGGTGTCTCTGTCAGCTCGACCGACAGCGCCTGGACCTCGCCGACTTCAAGCCCGCCAAGCCGGACAGGGGCCCCCGGCGCGAGCCCGGTGATCGAGCGGCCGAAGCGCACCGAAAGCTGCACCGCATTGGCCGCGGTGCGCACGAAGACGCTGCGCCGCGCCTCCGCCTCGTCCGCGAAGATGTCGTAGACGAAACCCTCCCCGATCGGCTGGCCGCCTTCGTAGATGTCATCGAAGGCCACGCCGCCCGAGACCAGCGAGGCGAGGCTTTCCACGTCGAGCGTCAGGCCGCCCGTGCCGAAAGAGACGGTGAAGCCCGAGGTGTCCCAGAACCGCGACGCATCGGTCAGGCGGCGGTCGTGCGGCGCCTCGATGAAGGCATCGACCACGATCGAGTCGCCGGAGACGGTCAGCCGCGGCTGTTCCATGCGGCCGACCTCGATCCCGCGGAAGAAGATGGGGGCGCCGGCCGTCACAAGCTTGCCGTCGGTCGACCGCAGTGTGATCTTGCGCCCCTCACGGCCGGGTCGCACCAAAGGCGGCCCTTCAAGGCCCTCGAAGCGCGTCAGCGCCTCTCCCGGCTCGGCGTCCCAGGTGCCCTCGATGTAGACGCCGGAGAGTACGGTGGTCAGTCCGGTGATCCCGCGCGCGGACACTTCGGGCCGCACGACCCAGAACTGCGTCTGCGCATCGAGGAACGGCGCCACCTCGCGGTCGACGCGGGCGGTGACCACGACGCGGCCGAGATCGGCGGTGAAGCCGACCCGTTCGACGGTACCCACGACGACGTCGCGGTACCGCACCGTCGTCTCGCCCGGCGCCACGCCCGAGGCGTTCTGGAACGTGATCTCCACCAGGACTCCGCGCTGGGCGAAGGTCTGCCAGGCCAGCCCGAGCGAGATCGCGAGCGCCAGGATCGGTACCAGCCACACGAACGACAGGTTGCGCCACGGCGAAGGCCGCGGGCGCGAGATGTCCAGTTCCGGGGGGCGCGGATCGCTCACGTGTCGTCGGCCTCGTAGGCGTCCCAGATGGACTTGGGGTCGAAGCTCTGGGCCGAAAGCATGGTGAATGCAACCGAAAGGGCGAAGCTCACGGCCGCGATCCCGGGATTGATCGTGGCCACGAACTGCAACTGCACGAGGGCGGCGAGGATCGCCACGACGAAGACGTCGATCATCGACCAGCGCCCGATGAATTCCACCACCTCGTAAAGCCGCTGCCGTCCGTGGCCGCGGATCACGACCGCCGAGCGCACGCTGAGCGCCAGGTAGGCGATGGCGATGAACTTGCCGATCGGGATCACGACGCTGGCCACGAAAACGATGAGCGCCACCCCCCACGACCCATGGTCGAAAAGTTCGATCACACCGCCAACAATGGTGTTCTCGGTCGTGCGGCCCAGCGTCGAGGTCAGCAGCATCGGGTAGACGTTGGCCGGGATGTAGACGACCATTCCCGCCAGGAGCCAGGCCCAGACGCGCTGAAGGCTGCCCGGGTCGCGCCCGGCCAGCGGTCCGCCGCAGCGGACGCAGCGCGCGGGCCCGGGGCGCTGAACGCGGCCGCAGCTGCTGCAGCCGATCAGCCCGGCCCGGTGGGCGGTCAGGTAGCCCTGCGTTCTTCCAGCGTTTTCCATACCGACAGCCGACACATGAAGTTGTCCTTGAGCACGGTCACGATGACGAGCGCCACGAGCGCCCAGAACGCGGGCCCCAGCGTGACCTTGGCCAGCCCCGCCACCTTCACCAGCGCCACCGCCACGCCGACGATGAAGATCTCGGCCATCGCCCATGGCTTCGTCAGCTCGGCCAGGCGGAACGCGGTCTCGGCGCGGGGCGCAGGTCGCCAGCCGATCGCCATCGGGCCAAGCGCGTAGATCAGCGCCGCGAAGCGGAAGAGCGGCAGAAGGATGATGAGCGCCGCAACCGCGAAGCTGAGCGGCAGCATCAGGCCGGACGAGAACGCCATCACCGCATCGAACAGCGAACTGCGACGGCTCAGACCCGCGACCTGAAGCTCCAGGAACGGGAAGAAGACTGCCGCCACCATCAGGACCAGCGCGGTCCCGGCGAGCATGACGATCCGGGTCAGTGCACTGTCGCGCGGGGCCAGCAGGACCGTCCCGCAGCGGCGGCAGCGCGCGGTGGCGCCGGGCGGCACCTCGGACAGACGGTGCAGCACGTCGCAGGTCGGGCAGGCCACAAGCCCGGCCAGCTCCCCGCCGCCGTCCGTGCCGTCCGCTGCCGGTAGTGCCTCGGCCATCCGTCGCCCCCCTTCGGTGCCAGGCCCCGAACCCTAGCCGATGCGCCCGCAGCGCGCCATGCGCCCCGGGGTCACGAACCGTTTCACTCTGCAAGACGCGCAGGAGGCGCCACCGGTTCCGCGGGACCGGGTCCGACGGCGGCACAGGTCTTCGGGTTTCGGGAAGGCTGGTGCCGGTGAAGGGACTCGAACCCCCGACCCACGCATTACGAATGCGTTGCTCTACCAGCTGAGCTACACCGGCGCCTCGGGCGGGCGTTTAGCAGGGTTGCGGCGCCAGCGGTAGCCCTAAATTTTGGCCTCGCCGCCCGCCGGCGGCGGGATGTCGTCGATCACGACGACCGCATCCTCGGCCGCCGTGCCGGGTTCGGGATGCGGCGCGTCGGCTGCCGCGGAGGGCGCCGGCGTGCCGACGATCAGCGGCAGCATCTGGGCGCCGTGGGGCAGGCTCGACTCGCGCGCCGGCGGTTCGCGCCAGGTCAGCGTGTCGAAGCCGTGGCAGTTGTCGCAGACCGGGCTCCAGTCGGTCTGGATGTTGGAACAGGTGTCGCAGACCCATTGCGCACCGCGGGGCGCGGTCAGTGCCCGGGCGAGCCAGCCGCGCACCACCGCATCGTCGGCGCCTTCGCCGCGCTCGATCGCGGCCATGATCGTCAGGGTCCGCTGGGTCGGATGCACGCTGGCAAGGTCGCCCATCGCGCGGCGGGCGGCAGGGAAGTCCTCAGCCGCGATGTTCAGTTCCGCCAGCAGTAGCCGGGTCTCCTCGTGGTCGGGGTTCATCCGCGTCAGCTGCCCGAAGCGGCGCAGCCGCTCGTCCGGCGTCTCGTCCGGCGCGATCTCGGCGTAGGCGGCGGCAAGGTCGGGGTGGGGCTGCGCGGACCACGCCTTCTTCAGCACGCGTGCCGCATATTTCGGCTTTCCCTGCGCCGTGTAGCTGCGCGCGGCCATCGCGGCGGCCGGGATCAGGTCAGGCGAAAGCCGGTTCGCCTCGATCGCCGCCTCGCGCGCTTCGATCGGGCTCGACTCGTCAAGCACGCCCTTCGCTTCCCCCAGCGCCAGAAGCGCGTCGCGGCGGCGGAACACGTCGCGCGGAAGTGCGCCCGAGCGGAGCTTTGCCCCCAGCGTGGCGCGGGCGCCCTTCCAGTCGCCCTTGCCGGCCTGCAATTGCAACAGCAGGTCCTGCACCTCGTGGTGCTTGGGCTTCAGCGCGAAGGCCTTCTCGGCCAGCTTCAGTGCGGTCGTGGTGTCGCCCTGCGCCAGCCGCTGCTTGAGGATGCCGCGGATGCCGACGAAGCGGGTGCGCTGGTCGGACAGAAGCTTGCGGTAGGCCGCTTCGGCAGCCTTCGCATCGCCTGCCACCTCGGCTGCCTGCGCCATGAGAAGGTTGGTAAGCTCGGGCCGGCGCAGCAGCCGGTCGGCGCGCGCCGCCTGCGACATGGCCAGCCGGCCTTCGCCGGACGCGGCCCGGGAAAGTGCGGTCTCGTCGCCGTTGAGGAACCGCAGCACGGCCAGAAGCAGTCCCAGCGCCTTCGCGACCAGCCAGACCGCGATCAGCAGCAGCAGCGCCGCCACGGCGGCCTGCAGCGGGCCGAGCGTCACTTCCCACCCGGCGGCCGCGATCCGGATCCCGCCCTCCATTTCGATGAGTGCGCCGGCGGCAACCGCCGCGGCTGCGACCAGCACCACGAAGACGAGGATCTTGACCAGCGACCAGAGCATCCGTGCCCCCTCAGTTCGCCGGAAGCGCTGCAGACAGCGCCGAGGCCGCCGCGAGCGCCGCGCGACGCTGCTCGGCCGCGGCGCGCCAGGCGGCCATCTCGGCCTGCGCCGGTTCGGGCAGCGTATCGATCAGCGAAAGCGTGTCCTCCAGACGCCCGTCCGCCAGCGCCGCCTCGGCGCGCGACAGCACCGCGTCCGGGTCGGCCCCTTCGCGCGGCGTGATCGACCGTGCCCCGGTCTGGGCCCTGAGGAACGCGCCGATCCGCTCCATCGCGCCTGCCTCGGCATCGACTCCGGCCCGTACGGCGGCGTTGAGCGCGGCCCGTGCCGCGTCGGGGAAGCTGCGGCGAAGCGCGTCGATGGTGGGCACGCCGGTTTCGGCGGCATCGACCAGCTCAGGCGGCAGGTCGACGCCGGCGACCTCGCCCAGGTCTGCCAGCGCGCCCCCGAACGGCCCGCCGGCATCCAGTGCCGCGGTCAGCCGCGAATAGGCGGCACGGGCAAGGGTGGCCTGCTGGCTGGCAGTGGCGGCCTCGCGCAGCGCCTCGGCCTCGGCCGTGGCGGCGTCGATCCGTCCCCGCGCTTCGGCGATGGCTGCATCCATCGAGGCCCTTTCGGCATCCAGCGCGGCGCGCAGCTCGGCGATGGCTTCCGCAGTCGCCTCGGCCGCTCCGCCCTCCATCACCGGCGGACGGACCTCGACCTGGCCGATCCGCCCGTCGAGCACCTCGACCCCGGCCGAAAGCGAAGCGAGCTCGGCCGCGAGCGACTCGATCCGCGCCGAGAGGTCCCGCTCGAGCGCGTCGACCCGTGCCAGCGCCTCTTCCCCGCCGCCGGCGGGGGCGGGCGCGGACTCGACTGCCGCGCGCAGCTCTGCAAGTTCGGACGCCAGCGCCGCACCCTCGGCGGCCTGCGTGTCGAGCCGCGCCTCGATCGGTGTGAAGTCCGGCGCCGGTGCCGCGCCGCGCAGCAGGTCGGGGTTCGACAGCCAGAGTGCTCCGACCCCAGCCGCAACGGCGAGCGCCCCGCCGATGAGGCCGGCAACGAAGCCGCCCGATCCGCCCGAGGCCGGCGCCGGTGGCGGGACGTGGGGCACCGGGCGTGAGGTGGGAGCTTCTTCAGCCGCCGGGCGCGACCGCGCGCCGCCGGCGTGGTCGGCTTCCGGCCGGGTTTCGATGGGGGCGCCGGCAGCCGACGACCACGGCGTCTCCGTGCCCCGCGGGTCGACGGTGCCGGGCGTCTCATCCGCCTCAGAACCGCGGTTCTGGTCGTGCTCTGTCGCCGGCTCCGACGATGCTCCGCGATCGGCGTGCGCGGGTTCCGACAGGGCTGCCGGCTCGCCCGCCGGGGATGGCGGAAATCCGGCCGGCGTTTCGCCGACGGGCTCGATGGTCTCGCGCAGGTCGCCGGCCGGTGCCTCTTCAGAGGCGTGTTCGGGCGCCTGATCCGGCGTGGCGGGGTCTTTCTTCGTCCTGCGGGCCATCGGCCGACTCCCTTCCCTCGCCTTGGTCCGGCGGAGCTTAGCCCGCCCGACCGGGTGCCTCAAGGCAATGCGGCGAGCGTCCGCAGCGCCTCGATCATCGCCGTCGCGTCCGGCCGCGCCGCAACGGCGATCCGCCCCGCCTCGGGCCCATCCCAGGCCGCCGCGACCGCGGGCGCCAGAGCCGCCAGAAGAAGCGGTGCCGACGACGGACCGGTCGCCATCTCGCGCGCCAGCCTGCGGGCCGAATTGGCCGAGAACAACGGCACCAGGACCGGCCGGGTTCCCGCCAGCAGTGCCCGCGCCTCGGCCGTCAGCGGCGCGTCGCGCTGCGCATAGACCACCGCCTCGTCGCAAGGCAGGCCCGCCGCCCTCAGCCGCGCCGCCACGTCGCCCCGCGATTCCTCGCCCCGCGCGAAGAGAAGCGGCCCGCCGCCCTCGGCCGCGATCAGCGCCACCAGCGCCCCCGCATCGCCCGCGGCCGAGCGCGCATCGTACCCCGCCGCCGCGGCTGCCTCGGCGGTGCGGTCGCCGACGCACCAGGCGACCATCCGCCGCGGCGCCGCGCCCACCGCTGCAACTGCGTTCTCCGAGGCGAAGACCACGCCCGCATAGCGCCCCGGATCGGCCGCGCCCGGCGCGGCGACGATCTCGACCACAGGGGCGATGACCACCGGCGCATCGGCACCCGCCGCCTTCCGCCACGCCTCGGCGAAGCGGGCCGAGGCCGCGGCGGGCCGTGTGAGCAGAAGGGGCGGAGGGGCGGTCAGCGTCGGCCTCGGCATTGTCTGGACCCGCCCCCGGTGTTACCTGCCGCCGGGAAAGCAGGCAACCGCGCAGGCCATGGCCGACACGCTGACCTTCCTCGGGCTCGAGTCGAGCTGCGACGACACCGCCGCCGCGGTCGTGCGCCACGCGCCCGGGCAGAGGGCGCA
>JALORM010000217.1 GCA_025458985.1 Paracoccaceae bacterium
CAACCCGGTCTATGTCACCTTGGGCGCTGCGGTGTTCCTGGGCGAGAGGCTGGCGTTCCGCCGGATCGCCGCG
Organism: Paracoccaceae bacterium; assembly: GCA_025458985.1. Lineage (GTDB taxonomy): Bacteria > Pseudomonadota > Alphaproteobacteria > Rhodobacterales > Rhodobacteraceae > JALORM01. Next base: position 74 of record JALORM010000217.1, read on the forward strand.
GTCGGGGTGGCGATGCTGGGTGCGCTGATCATCCTCAGGCCGGGCTTCCGCGAGCTGTCGCCGGGCCACATCGCGATGCTGTTCACGGCGCTGTTCTTCGCGGTGTCATACCTTACGGCCAAGCACCTGTCGGGCGAGGCGTCCGCCGCGGTGGTGGTGGGGATGCTGTCGGTCACCGTCACCATCGGCCTCGCCCCCTTCGCCGCGGCGGTCTGGGTCACACCCACGGCCGGGCAGATCGGCTGGCTGTTCGTGGTCGCGGCGCTCGCCACCGCAGGGCACTACACCATGACGCTGGCCTTCGCCGCCGCGCCTGTCACCGTGACCCAGCCCGTGACCTTCCTGCAGCTGGTCTGGGCGGTGCTTCTGGGTGCGCTGGTGTTCGGCGAACCGGCCGACGGCTGGGTGATCCTGGGCGGCGCCGTCATCATGGGATCGGTCAGCTACATCGCCTGGCGCGAGGCAGTGGCCAAGCGCCGCCGGGTGACGCCAACGGTGCCCGAGACCAAGGTCTGAGCGCGTGGCGGGCCGGGGAGGGGGGCTGTCTGCCCCCCGTCGCCTTGCGGCGACTCCCCCCGACGGTATTTCCGACAAAAGGAAGGGACTAGATTCTGTCTGGCTCAGCCCCGGGGGTCGAGGAGGCGGGCGAAGACGCTGGCGGCAGTGACCCGCCCGCCACCCTCCACCGGAAGCACGGGCAGGCTGCGCAGGCGGTCCATCACCGTCCGGACCGGCGTGTCTGCGGCCACGGGGTCGCCCGGGGCCTCGCCCGGCTCGGCCACGTCGCGGGCGGTCAGCACGCCGAGCGGGTTCATGTTGGCCACGAAGTCGGCGACATAGTCCGAGGCGGGGTCCGAGAATATCTCGCGCGGGGTGCCGCACTGGACGATGCGCCCCCCTTCCATGATCGCGATGCGGTTGCCGATCTTGAAGGCTTCGTCGAGGTCGTGGCTGACGAAGACGATGGTGCGGCGCAGCTTGGCCTGGAGATCCAGGAGCTCGTCCTGGAGCTTGGCGCGGATCAGCGGGTCGAGCGCCGAGAAGGGCTCGTCCATCAGAAGGATCGGCGCGTCGGTCGCGAAGGCGCGGGCAAGGCCGACCCGCTGCTGCATCCCCCCCGACAGCTCTCCGACCCGGCGTCCGGCCCAGTCGGTGAGGCTGACGAGCGCGAGCTGCCGGGCGACACGCTCGGCGCGCTCGGCCTTCGGCACTCCGGCGAGTTCGAGGCCCAGCCCGACGTTCTCGGCGACCGAGCGCCAGGGCAGGAGGCCGAACTGCTGGAACACCATCGCGATCCGGGTGAGGCGCATCCGGCGGAGCGTCTCGGGGTCGGCATGGGTAATGTCGACCATGCCCTGGCCGTCGTTCACCCGCACCGCGCCGCGCACCACCGGGTTGAGGCCGTTCACCGCCCGAAGCAGCGTGGACTTGCCCGACCCCGACAGGCCCATCAGCACGAGGATCTCGCCCTCGCTGACGGTCAGCGTGCAGTTGTGGACGCCCAGGACCTGGCCGCAGGCCTGCTGCACCTCGGTGCGGCTGCGGCCTTCGTCCATCAGCGGCAGCGCGGCCTGCGGGCGTTCCCCGAACACGATCGAGACATTGTCGAACTCAACCGCGGTCATTTCCGCTCTACCCGCAGCATCCGGTCGAGCACGATGGCGACCACGACGATGATGAAGCCCGCCTCGAACCCGAGCGCGGTATTGACCGAGTTGAGCGCGCGGACCACCGGCACGCCAAGGCCGGAGGCCCCGACGAGCGCGGCGATCACCACCATCGAGAGCGATAGCATGATCGTCTGGTTCAGCCCCGCCATGATCTGCGGCACCGCCCAGGGCAGTTCCACTTTCCAGAGCACCTGCCGCGGGGTCGCGCCGAAGGCGGTCGCAGCCTCGAGCAGTGCGGGCGGGGTGGTCGAGATGCCCAGATGGGTCAGCCTGATCGGTGCGGGCAGGACGAAGATCACGGTGGCGATCAGCCCCGGCACCATGCCGATGCCGAAGAAGACGATGGCCGGGATCAGGTAGACGAAGGTGGGCAGCGTCTGCATCAGGTCGAGAACCGGGCGCATCCAGTCGTAAAGCCGCGGCCGGTGCGCCGCCGCGATCCCGAGCGGCACGCCGATGGCCATGCACACCACGCAGGACGAAAGCACCAGCGTCAGGCTTTCCGTCGTCTCCTCCCAGTAGTCCTGGTTGAGGATGAACAGGAACCCTGCGAGGACCAGGAGGCAGGTCTTCCAGTTGCGCTGCAGGGCCCAGGTCAGCGCGACGAAGGCCGCAATCACTATCAGCGGATGCGGTGTCTGGAGCATCCAGAGGATCGCGTCGATCAGCGCCTCCATGATCGCGGCAAGTCCGTCGAAGAGCCAGCCGAGATGCGCCTTCAGCCAGTCGAATCCGGCCTTTGCGGTCGGGCCGACGGGGATCTTGGGGATGTCGAGCCAGTCCATCGGCACCGCGGACATCGCGCCGGACCCCGGGCCCGGCGCGATGCAACGCCTACTGGAGCGCCGCCTGGACGGCGGCCATCGCGTCGCCGCCGTCCTTCGTGGTCACGCCGTCGAGCCAGGGGCCGAGCACCCCGGGGTTCGCCGCCAGCCAGGCCTTCGCCGCGGCGCCGGGGTCAGCGCCGTCGTTCAGGATCGCACCCATGATCTCGTTTTCCATCTGCAGCGAGAATTCAAGGTTCTGCAGCAGGCGGCCGACGTTCGGACACTCGGTCACAAAGCCTGCGCGCACGTTGGTCGCCACCGTCGCGCCGCCGAGGTTGGGCCCGAAGAAGTCGTCTCCGCCGGTCAGGTAGGTCATCTCGAAGTTGGCGTTCATCGGGTGCGGTTCCCAGCCAAGGAACACGATCGGGCGTTCGCCTTCGACCGCGCGGGCGACCTCGGCCAGCATGCCTTGTTCCGAGCTTTCCACGACCTCGAAGCCGCTCAGGCCGAAGGCGTCCTTCTCGACCATGTCGAGGATGAGCCGGTTTCCGTCGTTGCCGGGCTCGATTCCGTAGATCTTGCCCTCGAGCGCGTCGCGGTGGGTGGCGATGTCGGCGAAGTCGGCGATGCCGAGGGCCGCGCCGGCGCTGTTGGTGGCCAGCGTGTACTTCGCGCCTTCGAGGTTGGTGCGGACCGTCTCGACCGTGCCGGCTTCGCGGTAGGGGGCGATGTCGGCTTCCATCGTCGGCATCCAGTTGCCGAGGAACACGTCGATGTCGCCCTGCGCGAGACCTGCGTAGGTCACGGGAACCGACAGGACCTTGACCTCGGTCTCGTAGCCGAGCGCGTCGAGGATCGTCGTGGCGGTGGCGGTCGTGGCAGTGATGTCGGTCCAGCCGACGTCCGAGAAAGTGACCTCGTCGCAGTCCTGGGCTGCCGCCGCAGTGGCGAAGGCCGCGAGCGCGAGGGTGGTGATCATGAGGCGCATGCCCGTCTCCCTGACTTTTGTTGGTTGGCCGCCATCAAACGGCTTGCCGCGCCGAAACGCAACCGGCTTGGCAGGGCGAGTGTCGCCGTTGTTGATTGACGCGTCAATAAAGTTTGCATAGCCCTTGGGCTGAGGAGGACGCCCGATGCCCAAGATTGGAATGGAGCCGATCCGTCGCGACGCGCTGGTGCGCGCGACCATCGCCGAGATCGGGCGCACCGGATCGCTCGACGTGACGGTGGCGCAGATCGCGCGCCGGGCGGGCATGTCCTCGGCGCTGGCGCACCACTACTTCGGCGGCAAGGAGCAGATCTTCCTTGCCGCGATGCGCCATATCCTGACGATCTACGGGGCCGAGGTGCGCGGCGCGCTGGCGGCGGCCGACACGCCCGAAGGCCGGGTGCGGGCGGTGATCCGGGCAAGCTTTTCCGAGGGCAGCTTCCGGCGCGAGGTGGTATCGGCCTGGCTGCACTTCTACGTGCTTTCGCAGACGGTGCCCGAGGCGGCGCGGCTTCTGTCGGTCTACCAGCGGCGGTTGCGCTCGAACCTGGTTGCGCCGCTCCGGGTCCTGGTCGGGGACCGCGCGGGCGAGGTTGCCGACCGGGTCGGCGCCATGATCGACGGCGTCTACCTGCGCGAAGCGCTGTCCGGACGGGCGCCCGACCGGGCCGCAGCGGTCGGCCTTGTCGAGGGCCTGCTCGGCCGGGAGATCGGAGGATGAACGCGCAGCCCGCCGCCAGCCACTACGTGAACGGTGCCCCGCGCGAGGATGCGGAGGGCGGCCCGATCCCGGTCATCTACCCCGCGACCGGCGAGGAGATCGCCAGGGTCCACGAGGCGACGGAAGCCGTCTGCGAGGCGGCGCTTGCGGCCGC
>JALORM010000218.1 GCA_025458985.1 Paracoccaceae bacterium
GCCCAGGTGGCCGCCGTCTGCGCCGAGTTCACCTCGCTCTATGCCCGCACCGACGAGACCCACGACGAGGCCGCCTTCGCCGCCGTCCCCGAGGCGCGCCGCAAGGTCGGGCGGGGGATCGAGGTGGGGCAGATCTTCTACTTCGGCACCAAGTATTCCCAACCGATGGGCGCCGTCGTCGTCAACGACAAGGGCGAGCGCGTGCCGGTCCACATGGGCTCACACGGGATCGGCGTCAGCCGCCTTCTGGGTGCGATCATCGAGGCCAGCCACGATGACAAGGGCATCATCTGGCCCGAGGGCGTCAACAAGGGCATCATCTGGCCCGAGGGCGTCACGCCCTTCCACTGCGGGATCGTCAACCTCAAGCAGGGCGACGGCGCGGCGGATCAGGCCTGCGAAGGGCTCTACAAGTCCTTGACCGCAAAAGGACTTGCGCCTCTCTACGACGACCGCGACGAGCGCGCGGGGGCCAAGTTCGCGACGATGGACCTGATCGGGCTTCCCTGGCGCATCACGGTCGGCCCGCGCGGGCTGGCGAACGGGGTGGTGGAACTGACCAGCCGCCGCACCGGCGAAAGTGAGGAGATGTCGCCCGAGGCGGCCGTGGCGAAGGTGGCCGAGATTTACGCCCCCCACCACAAGGCCCCCGCGCAGGCCGAACCGATGGCGACGCGGGCCTTCCACACCTGGCTCTGATCCCGCAGGCCCGGGAACCCGCGGCAGCGCTCTCCGGTTGCCTTCCGAAAGGAGGCAATCCGATGAGCTACCTTCGGTTTTTCGCGATGGTCGGCACCGCCACGCTTCTGATGTACGCCATGACCTACCTGAATTCGTGGGAGGCGGGGCATGTCCGGTTCAGCCAGACCCGGCTCTGGATGGCGCTGCTGATGGGCGCCATGATGGCTGCGGTCATGCTGGCCTTCATGGGGAACATGTACCGCAACCGCACTGCGAACCTGGCGGTCTTCGCCGGCGCGGCGGTGGTCTTCGCCGCGTCGCTCTGGCTCGTCCGGTCGCAGCAGACGGTGGGCGACGTCGCCTGGATGAAGGCGATGATCCCGCACCATTCCATCGCGATCCTGACGAGCGAGCGGGCGCAGATCGAGGACCCGCGGGTGCGCGACCTCGCCCGCCGGATCATCGAGGCGCAGCGCGCCGAGATCGCCGAGATGGAGGCGCTGATCGGCGATCTGGGCGGCGCAGGCCGCCCGGGGCTGACGCAGCGGTGAGCGTGCGGCCCTTGTGGCGGCGGGCGCGCCCGGTCTAAAGGGCGTGACGAGTTGTTCCGGAGCCCGCCTTGGCCGCCCGCACCGCCCCCTTCGCCGCCTTCGAGTGGATGATCGCCTGGCGCTACCTGCGCGCCCGCCGCGCCGAGGGCGGCGTCAGCGTGATGACCTGGATCAGCCTGATCGGAATCGCGCTTGCGGTCTTCGCGCTGATCGCCACCCTGTCGGTACGGTCGGGCTTCCGGGCCGAGTTCGTGTCGACCATCCTCGGGATCAACGCCCATGTCACGGTCTATCCGGGCACGTCGCTGGCCGAGGACGGGCGGATCGTGCGGACGACCGGCGGTTACGCGGGCATGGCCGAGCGCATCCGCGCGGTGCCCGGCGTCACGCGCGCGGCACCGCTGGTGAAGGGCCAGGTGCTGGCGAACCGGGGCGAACTGAACACCGGCGTCCAGGTCTACGGGGTCAGCCCCGAGGACCTGCGCACGATGCCGGGGCTGAACGCGGGCGGCGAGGCGCAGGGCGACCTCGACCGCTTCGGCGAGGGGATTGTGCTCGGCCTCGGCGTCGCGCGCGAGCTGGGCGTCGGCGTCGGCGACAGGGTCCAGATCATCTCGCCCAATGGCGTCCGGACCGCGATGGGCACCGTCCCGCGGCGCAACGCCTACGAGGTGGTCTACATCTTCTCGGCCGGGCGCTGGGATGCCGATGCCACCCGCGCCTACCTGCCGCTGGCCGAGGCGCAGGCCTTCTTCAACAAGGAAGGCGCGGCCGACGAGATCGAGGTGATGGTCGAGGACCCCGAGGCCATCGACGCGCTGGTGCCCGCGATCCTCGCCGCGGCGGGCGAAGGCATGCTGCCCTGGACCTGGCGCGACAGCGCCGGCGCCTACCTCAGCGCGCTCGAGGTCGAGGACAACGTGATGTTCGTGATCCTGTCGATCCTGGTCCTGATCGCGGCGATGAACATCGTCTCGGGCCTCATCATGCTGGTCAAGAACAAGGGCCGCGACATCGGCATCCTGCGCACCATGGGGCTGACCGAAGGCTCGGTCCTGCGGATCTTCTTTCTCTGCGGCGCCTTCACCGGGATCGTGGGCACCGCGATCGGGGTGGTTGCGGGCGTGCTCTTCGCACTGAACGGCGAGGCGATCTTTTCGGCGCTGAACTACCTGACGAGCGGCGGTGTCTGGGATGCCTCGATCCGGGGGATCTACCGGCTGCCGACGCGGCTCGAATGGGCCGACGTGGGCGCGGCGGTCGCCCTGTCGCTGGCGCTGTCGTTCCTGGTCACGCTGTTCCCCGCCCGGCGGGCGGCGCGGATGAACCCGGTCGAGGCGCTGCGCTATGAATGAGCGGCGGCACGCGGGGCATTTGCGGAGGGGGGCTGTCTGCCCCCCGCTCGGCTGCGCCGAGCCCCCCCGAGAGTATTTCCGAACAAGAGAAACCCGGGGAAGAGGGGCGGCAGGGTGACGGCGGCGCTGGAGCTTTCGGGGATCGAGAAGGCCTACAACCGGGGCCGGCCGGGCGAGGTCGCGGTGCTGCGCGGGGTGGACCTGGCCGTGGCGCCGGGCGAGGTCGTGGCGCTGGTGGCGCCCTCGGGCGCGGGGAAGTCGACGCTTCTGCACATCGCGGGGCTTCTCGACACGCCCGACGCGGGCGAAGTGCGCCTGGGCGGGCGGGCGATGGGCGGGTTGTCGGACCGGGCGCGGACCGAGGCGCGGCGGGCCGAGGCGGGTTTCGTCTACCAGTTCCATCACCTTCTGCCCGAGTTCAGCGCGCTCGAGAACGTGGTGCTGCCGCAGCTGGCGAACGGGGCGGGCCGGGCGGCGGCCGAGGCGCGGGCGGCGGACCTTCTGGGCCGCGTGGGCCTCTCGGCGCGCGTCCGCCACCGCCCGGCGGAGCTGTCGGGAGGCGAGCAGCAGCGCGTGGCCTTCTGCCGGGCGCTGGCCAACGCGCCGCGGCTGCTGCTGGCCGACGAGCCTACCGGCAACCTCGACCCTGCCACGGCCGAGACGGTGTTCGGGGCGTTGATGGACCTTGTGCGCGCAACCGGGCTTGCCGCGCTGATCGCCACGCACAACCTGGAGCTTGCGGGGCGGATGGACCGTGTCGTGCGGCTGGACGAAGGCCGGGTCGTCTGATCCGGATCAAGGCGGGGGCCGCCGGCGCCGCGGCAGGATCGGCGGGAACCATCCTGGAGAGAGAACGATGCGCTTTGCAGTCCTGAGCCTCTGCCTGGCAGCCGCCCCGGTCCTTGCGCAGGACGCGGGGCTGGGCGAGGCCACCTTCATGAGCGCGTGCGCGGGCTGCCACGGCGAGGCCGCGGACGGCTACGGGCCGATGACCGAGATCCTGACGGTCGCGGTCCCCGACCTGACGCGGCTTGCCGCGCGCAATGGCGGGGAATTCCCGTGGCTCAGGGCCGTTCACATGGTCGACGGGACGACGGGGCTCAACGCCCATGGCGGGCCGATGCCGGTCTTCGGGACGATCTTCGAAGGCGACACCGCCGTCGCCGACGCCCCCGACGGGACGCCGGTGATCATGAGCGCGCGGGTGCTGGCGGTCGTGGAATACCTCAGGTCGATCCAGGTCGAGGCGGAGTGACCGGTGCCGCGCGGAGGCGCAGGCTGGTTCCTGCCCCGATACGACCAAGGCGAGGCGGGCGACCGGGATGGTGATGGAACCCCACAGGCAGGACGCGGGAGGACAGAGGATGAGACAGGCATTGGCTGCCGGAGTTCTGGGCGCGGTGGCGGTCGCGGCCTGCGCGCCCGGGCCTGCCCAGGTCGGCCGGGCGTTCTTCGACGCCAACTGCGTGGCCTGCCATGGCGCCGATGGCCGGGGCGGCCCGGCCGCGGCGGGGCTTTCGCGCCCGGTGCCGGACCTGTCGCGCATCGCCGCCCGCAATGACGGCGCGTTCGACCGCAACGCGGTCATGTCCACGATCGACGGGTACTACCGGCGCGGCGATCCCGACCATCCGATGCCCGAATTCGGCGCGACGATGGACGGCCGCCTCGTGATGGTCGAGACCGAGCCGGGCGTGTTCACGCCGACGCCGGAGGTTCTGGTGGGCCTCGTCGACTACCTTGAGGGCCTGCAGCGCTGACCGCACGGGGTGCGGGGCGGACGCGGCGCCTCAGGGTCGCCGGATTTCCCGCAGGAGGCTCCCGCCCGCGCACCGCTCACGCCCCGAAGAGCGCCGGCAGCCGCAGACCGTGTTCGCGGGCGCAGGCGATGGCGTCCTCGTAGCCCGCATCCGCGTGGCGCCAGACGCCCGAGGCGGGGTCGTTCCACAGGACGCGTTCCAGCCGCCGCGCGGCCTCGGGCGTGCCGTCGGCGACGACGACCAT
>JALORM010000219.1 GCA_025458985.1 Paracoccaceae bacterium
GCGGCGCGGCAGGGGGCGCTCGTCCTGCGTCAGGCCCCAGCCGGCGTAGAACGGCTGGCCGAACACGCGCGGGGAGTGGCCTGCGAGGATCGCCTCGAACCCCAGCTGCGACGACACGGTATAGACCGCAGTCGCGCCGTCCAGCAGCGCGCGCGGCGACAGCGGCTCGGCCAGGAGCCGCACCCGCGCGTCCTCGTCGCCACGGCCGAAGTGGCCTTGCCTGAGGCCCAGGCGCGTCTCGGGGTGGGTCTTGATCCAGATGGCGGCGCCCGGCCACTCGCGCCGCGCGGCAGCCAGCATTGCGGCGAAGGTGGTCCGGTCGGCGCCCGAAGCCGCCACCGAGGCGTCGCCGAGGGTCTGGTCGATCACCAGCACGTATCCCGGGGCCGGCGCCTCGGCGGCCGGGTCATGGTCGTTGTACTTCGACAGGTCGGTCGCCCGCAGACGCGCCATCCCCATCCGGGCGCGGTCGAGCAGCGCGGGGTCGTCGAGCGGGTGCCCGGCCAGAAGCCGCTCCAGCGCCGAGGGGCGGGACGGGTCGAAATGCACGCCCTCGCGGTCGAGGATCAGGCCCAGCGGCGGATCGCCCGCCCGGCCCGGCCGGACCGAGCGGAGGAAGGCGTCCTCGACCGTCAGGAGCCCCGCCCCCCGCCGCGCGGCGACGGCCCGTCCGCGGGCCGAGACCGGCGTCGCACCCCAGACGGCGACCAGGCCGCCCGGGGCGGGCAGGCCCAGCCGAAGCCGGTAGCCCGACAGTTCCAGGATGCGCCGCACCCGCCCCCGGCGGAGGAAGCCGCCGGAATAGACATGAAGCGGCACGGCCGCCGCGGGCGATGGGTCGGACGGGGAGGGAGGGGACGCGCCCTCCATCCCGGTCAGTTGCTGTTGCCGTCGGCCAGGTTGGCGACGTTGTTGGCCGAGCTCGCCGCGCCGGTGATCGCGCCCAGCGTCTTCTGCCATTGCACGAAGGGCGCCTCGGTCACGTAGATCGTGTCCTCGTCGCGGATCATGAAGTCGCGCGCGATGAAGATGCCCGAAGGCTTCGTCAGGTCGATGACATAGGCCATGCGCTGGCTGCCCGTCAGGTCGGTGCGGCCGAGGACGCGGTTCGCGATCTCGGCGGATTCGTCACGCAGCACGAAGATGCCGGTCGGGTCGGCGGTCGACGAATTCAGCCCGCCGAAGCCTGCGATGGCGTCGATGGCCGACAGGTCCTGGGTCTCGAACTCGACCCTGAGCTGGCCGCCCGTTGCGCCCAGCGCGATGTAGGCGCGGGTGTCCTTCTCGACCAGGATGCGGTCCCCGGCGCGCAGCGCGATGTCGTTGACGGGGTTCGCGAACAGGTCCGACAGCCAGATCGTTCCGCGCTCGCGCCCGCGGGTGACGGTCACGCGCGCCACGGTGGGGTCGACGCTGACGCCGCCGGCCTGCGCCAGCATCGACGACAGCGTGCGGTTCGGCCGCTCCAGCGGGAAATTGCCCTGAAGGCCGGCATCGCCGATGATCGACACGGTGTTGCCGTCGCCCGCCGCACGGGCCACCAGCACCTGAGGGTCGGGGGTCTGGTTCTCGAGAAGCCGCGTGATGGTCTGGCGCAGCGCCTCGGGCGAGTCCCCCGCGGCACGGATGCGCCCGGCATAGGGCACGAAGATGAAGCCCTGTCCGTCCACCTGCACGTTCGTCAGCTGCGTCGCGTTCGCACCCTCCGAGGCCAGTACGCCCTGGCCGACGTTTTCCCAGATGGTGATCGACAGGACGTCGCCCGGGAAGATCGTGTCCGACGGCACCACGCCCGCGTTGAGGAAGGCGCGCGAGAAGCCCAGCCCCGAAGGCTGCCGGGTGGCCGCGACGATGCGGTTGTCGACCTCGACGATGAAGGCGTCGCCCTCGGCATCGACCGCACTGCGCAGCACTTCCTGCTTGTTCGGTCCGACACGCGGCAAGCCGCAGGCCGAGAGGGTTCCGGCGACAGCCAAAAGGGCGGCCAGCGCCGCCGTCCGGGACGACCCAATCCTCACTGCCACTCTCCTCGATCTGGTCGAAGCCTGCTCTTTTCAACGCAGGGTAGCGAGCGCGTCGGGCGTTTTCCAGCGTCTAGACGCGCCGGCCGGCGACGACGCGAAACTGTTGCCGCGGTGCCGCTTTTCCCGACCGGAGCGCGTCGTAGGGGTCTTCCGGCGCCAGCATCATGTCGACGACCTGCCGGAGCGCCGCGCGCCGTCCGCGCAGCGAATAGAACCCCCCCGGCACCTGCGACGTCTCGAGCAGGAAACGGCGGTAGTCGCGGTAGGCGCGGCTGTCGGGGCGGTCGGGCGCGGCAAAGAACTCCGCCAGAGGCTGCGCCGACACGAACTCGGGCTTGGCATAGACCGCCCGCCCGAGGCACTTGACCGGCAGCCCGCGCCACAGCGCCTGCTGGGCGGCGGTGGAATTCACCGTGACGGCGGTGCGGGCCTCGCCCAGAAGCTGCGCGAGCTTGCCGCCGGGGACGTAGCGCACCCGATCGGCGATGCCATGCGCGCGCGCCAGCCGCGCGATCGTCGACCGCAGCGGCGCGCGGCCATCCTCCAGCGGATGGGCCTTGAACACCAGCAGGTGATGTCGCGGGGCACCTTCCGCAAAGCCGGCGATGACGCGGGACAGGAACTCCTCCATCCCGAGGCCGCCGCCATGGCGCAGCAGGCTCGCGTCATGCGCAAGCTGCAGCAGCACCAGGTGGTAGGGACGCCCGCTCCACGCGACGCGGGCGGTGCCGATGGCGCGGTCGGCCATCAACAGCGGCGAGCCGAGGAACCGCCTGAGGTGCAGCGCGAATTCGCGCGCGACGCCGATCTCGCGGTGGGTGCGGAACCCGGGATAGCCGCGGTTCAGCACCATCACGAAGAAATGGTAGAGCGCGCCGTAGAAGACGTGCTGGCGCATGTCGCCCCAGCGCGCCGGGGCCTCGGGCTGGTCGGTCTCGGCGCGCGCAAGCGCCGCCCGCATCTCGGCGATGCCGAGGTCCATCAGTCGCGAATGCCCGTTCGACCCGCCGCGCTCGTAGGTGATCCAGTAGGGCCTGAGGTAGCCTTCCTCGAACACGTGGATGCCGATCCCCAGCGCCGCGGCGCGGGCGACGGCGGCGGCATGGACCGGGCGGGTATCGCCGTAGAGCACGATGTCGGTGATCGCCTTGCCGGCAACCAGCGCGTCGAAGGCCGCCGTCCAGTCCTCGGCCGGCCCCCGGTAGGGGATGTAGCGTGCGCGGTCCGGCCAGAACGCCCTGTCGCCTGCGTTGAAGCCGACGCGCCAGCACTCGGCGCCGGCCGCGGTCAGCATCCGCGCCAGCGCGCCGAAGAACGGACCGTGCGGCCCCTGAAGGAAGAGAAACCTGCGCTCCACCGCGTCCCCGATGCGACCCGCGCCCCCGCCCGTATCCCCGCCTGCGGTCATACCTGCGCCCCGCGCCCCCTGTCATCCGGGATTTCCCGCCCGGACGTCCCGCCCAGTCTTGCCGTGTCCTGGTTGACACGGCGTTGCCGGCCTTGCGCGCGGGGTGCCTGCAGGCTACCTCGGACCGGCAGAGGGAGGCGCGCGCCCGTGTTCACCGGCATCATCACCGACATCGGCCGCATCCGGGCGCTTGAACCCCGCGGCGACCTGCGCGCGCGCATCGCCACCCGCTACGCGCCCGACGGCATCGACATCGGCGCCTCGATCGCCTGCGACGGGGTGTGCCTGACGGTCGTCGACCGGGGCCGTGACGCCGAAGGCGCATGGTTCGACGTCCAGATCTCGGCCGAGACACTGTCGAAGTCGACGCTGGGGGGCTGGACGGCGGGGCAGCGCATCAACCTGGAACGCGCGCTGAAGGTGGGCGACGAGCTCGGCGGGCACATCGTGTCGGGGCATGTCGACGGCACCGCGCGCGTCGTCGCGGTCCGCGACGAGGGGGACAGCACGCGGGTACGTCTTGCCGCGCCCGAGCATCTGGCCGGCTTCATCGCCCCCAAGGGCTCGGTCGCGCTGAACGGCACCTCGCTCACGGTGAACGAGGTCGAGGGGGCGGAGTTCGGCGTGAACCTCATCCCCCACACCAAGGTGGTCACGACCTGGGGCGAGGTGGCCGCGGGCGACCTGGTGAACCTCGAGGTCGACACGATGGCGCGCTACGTCGCGCGGCTCAGGGAATGGGGGCGGTGAGGTCCGCCGCCGCGCCCGCCCTGCCGGGGTCTGCCCCCGTACCGCACTCCGGACCCGGCGCCGCGGTCCGGCCGGAGCCCGCGCGGTGAGCGGGATCGGCCACAACAACGGACCCACGATGGAGGCCGGCCACGCCTGGCGTCGCCATGCCTGGGGCCGGGCGCGTCCGCGCGGCCTCGGGGCACGACGTGGTGGCGCTTCTGTTCTCGACCAACGCGCTCAGGATGCTGCCGCCCGCTGCCGCGCTGCCCGAGGACCGGCGCCGGCGGCTTGGCGCCATCGCAGGCGCGGACCGCGGGGTGCTGGCCAACCGGCCGCTGTCGCCCGAAGTCGTGATGGCGCGGGCCGGCGCGGTGATCGACCGCGCCCATCCTGCGCCGCGGCCTTTCGCGGCCTGGGGCGAGGCGCGTCGCACGGTCCTCGCGGCGCTCGCCTGCCCGGCAGACCGGGTTCTGATGGTCGGCGACACGGCCGAGGAACGGAGTTGGGCCGAGGCCGCGCGCCTCGGCCTCTACCTGCCCGCCGAGCGCTACTTCCCCGTCTGAACGCGT
>JALORM010000220.1 GCA_025458985.1 Paracoccaceae bacterium
CGAGGGGGTAACCCGCCCGCCACGGTCGGAGTGTAGCGCAGCCTGGTAGCGCACTTGCTTCGGGAGCAAGGGGCCGGAGGTTCGAATCCTCTCACTCCGACCAGTTTCCCTCGTTCGGCTTCCGGAAGGCCATCGTACGGTGCGGCGCGCCTTGCGGCGCAAGTCCTTCCTCTCGCTTGTCCGCGTGCGCGGCCCGCGCTCGGCCGCGGGCGGACCGGTCGAATTCCGGCCAAACCGGGCGAGGGGCGTTGAACCCGGCGCGGTTCCGGGGCACTCAGGAACCGCAACTGTACGGGAAACGCGATGGGCCAGACTGTCCTTCTGACCGGTGGGGCCGGATACATCGGCTCGCACACCTTCGTGGCGCTGCGTGCTGCGGGGCACGACGCGGTGGTGCTCGACAATTTCTCGAACGCGCGCGCCGACGTCCCCGACCGGCTCGAGGTCATCACCGGGGCGCCGGTCCGGGTCTACCGCGGCGACGTGCGCGACGGCGCGCTGCTGGCGCGCATCTTCGCCGAGAACGCCATCGGCGCGGTGATCCACTTCGCGGCGCTGAAGGCGGCAGGCGAGTCGGTCGAGAAGCCTCTCGACTATATGGACGTGAACCTGGGCGGGCTGACGGCGCTTCTGAAGGCGATGCGCGAGGCGGGCTGCTTCCGGCTGGTCTTCTCGTCCTCGGCCACCGTCTACGGCACGCCCGAGGTCCTGCCGGTGCCCGAAACGGCGCCGCGCGGCTACGCCAATCCCTATGGCTTCACCAAGCTTGCCTGCGAGCAGATCCTGGAACAGGTGGGCGCCTCGGATCCGCGCTGGGCCATCGCCACGCTGCGCTACTTCAACCCGGTCGGCGCGCATTCCTCGGCGCTGATCGGCGAGGACCCGCAGGATTTCCCCAACAACCTCGTTCCCTTCGTGGCCGAGGTGGCGCTGGGCAAGCGCGCGGCCCTGAACGTCTTCGGCGACGACTGGGCTACGCGCGACGGCACCGGCGTGCGCGACTACATCCATGTCGAGGACCTCGCCCGCGGGCATGTCATGTCGCTCGGCCATCTGGTCGAGACGGGGCAGAGCCACACGGTCAATCTCGGGACCGGCCGCGGCTATTCGGTGCTCGAGATGCTGGCCGCCTACGGCCGCGCCGTGGGCCGCGACCTGCCCCACGTGATCGCGCCGCGCCGGCCGGGCGACGTGGCCGAGGTGGTGGCCGATCCGTCGAAGGCGGCCGCGCTCCTGGGGTTCCGGGCCGAGAGGGGCGTGGACGAGATGTGCGCCTCGTCCTGGGCCTTCGTGTCGCGGCGCCGGAACGGCTGAGGCCTCAGCCCGCGCGCAGGTGCGCCAGAAGCGCCGCAAGGTCGCTGCGCCGCGCCAGCGCCTGCGGCCAGACCGCGACGTGCGGCCGCTCCAGCGGCAGGTGCACGGGCGAGGGCGAGACGAGCCGACCCTCGGCCAATGCCGGGCCGGCGACCGACAGCGGCACCAGGGCCGCGCCAAGGCCCGCCTCGGCCGCCGCGGCGGCGTGGGCCGACCAGGAAACCTGCACGCCCCGCGCCGGATCGACCGCGCGCCCCAGTCCCGCGCGGGCCATCCAGGCGGCCCAGGTCGGGTGGCTGGCATAGTCGCGGCCCCAGTCGGTATGAACGAACATCGCGTCCGGTAGCGACGACAGCGGCCCCTCGCGGTCCTCGGCCGCCCGCCAGACGGCGGGCGAGACCACCGGCACGGCGGCATCGCGGAACAGCGTCTCGACCCGGTATTCGCCGTAGTGCGCCCCGTCATAGGTCAGCCTGAGGTCGGCGCCCTCGCGGCCGAAGGCCACGGGATCGTCCTCGGCGCGCAGCTCGACCCGCCCGCCGCCGCCCTCGGCGGCACGGTGCGCGGCCAGGCGCGGCAGAAGCCAGCCCATCATCGAGGGCGCGACGCTGACGATCAGCCCGCGCCGCGCCGGGCCGAGGCTGGCCGAGGCCGCGATCTCGGACAGCATCGCGAAGGCCTCGCCCAGACGCGGATAGAGCGACAGCCCCGCGTCGGTCAGCGTCAGCCGGTTGCCGCGCCGCACGAAAAGCCCCTTGCCAAGCTGGTCCTCCAGCGCGCGGACCTGCTGGCTGACGGCGGCCGAGGTGACGCCAAGCTCGCGCCCGGCCGAAGCAAAGCCGCCGGTGCGGGCGGCGGCCTCGAAGGCGCGAAGCGCATTGAGCGGCGGAAGCGGATGCATGGCGGCGTTCCGAAAGTCTGCCTTAGGGTCCGAAAAAAGAAGCCCTGTTGCAAGCCCCGTGAGGGCGGACCGAAGATGCGCCATCCGCAGGAGATGCCGGCATGACCGCCCTGATCGACACCGACCGCTATCCCATCGACCGCCCCGGCCCGGCGCGCGCGGCGCTCGTCGCGCAGGCCCGGGCCGACCTGGCCGCACGGGGCATGTACAACCTCGAAGGGTTCCTGCCCGGGGCCGCGCGGCTGGCGGCGGACCTCGCTCCAAAGTTCGACACCGAGGCCTTCACGCATCGGCGGCGCCACAACATCTACTTCCGCAAGGACGTACCCGGCCTGCCGCCCGGCCACCCTGCGCTGGCCGAGGTCGAGACTGTCAGCCGCACGCTCTGCGCCGACCAGGTGTCAGGCCCGCTGACCGAGCTTTACGACTGGGCGCCCTTTGCGGCTTTCCTGGCCGAGACCATGGGCAAGCCCGCGCTCCATACGATGGACGACCCGCTCGCACGGGTGAACGTGATGTCCTACGGCGCGGGCGAGGCGCTCAACTGGCACTTCGACCGGTCGGAGTTCACGACGACGCTTCTGCTTCAGGCGCCCGAGGCGGGGGGCGAATTCGAGTACCGGACCGACCTGCGCAGCGACACCGACCCCAACCATGACGGCGTCGCGCAGCTTCTGCGCGGCGCGGACCCTCAGGTGCAGCGCATGGCGCTGTCGCCCGGTACGCTGAACGTCTTCCGCGGGCGCAACACCGCGCACCGGGTGACGCCGGTCGAAGGCGGCGTGGCGCGGGTGATCGCGGTCTTCTCGTTCTATGACCGGCCGGGCGTGCGCTTTTCGCAGGAAGAACAGATCGGCTTCTACGGGCGCGCCGCGTGAGCAGAGCGGGGCACGCGGCAGGCCACGCCGTCTTCGTGGCGGCCTTGCCCGCGGCAACCCGCAAGACGCTGACCGCAAAGGCGGATGGCCCGGCGGCGCTGCGCCTTGCGCTGCATGGCGGCGCAGTCGCGGGGCTCGGCGCGCTGATCGCGGCGGGCGTGCCGGGGTGGGGCTGGCTGCTGCTGCCGCAGGGCGTGCTTCTGGTGTTCCTGTTCACGGCGATGCACGAGTGCCTGCACCGGACCGCCTTCGCCACGGCCCGGCTCAACGACCGCATCGCGGCGGCCCTGGGCTTCCTGCTGCTGCTGCCGCCCGAATGGTTCCGCCTGTTCCACTTCGCGCATCACCGACACACGCAGGACCCCGCGCGCGACCCGGAGCTTGCCAGCCCGAAGCCCGAGACCTGGCCTTCGTTCGTCTGGCACCTCACCGGCCTGCCGCTCTGGGCCTCGCTGGTCCGCACGCTGCTGACGAACGCCGTCGGCCGCAACGCCGATCCCTTCGTGCCCGCCGCCGCGCGGCCGCAGCTCGCACGCGAAGCCCGCGCGATGCTGGCAGGCTACGCCGCGCTTGCCGCGCTGTCGGTCGCGGCGGGGTCGGCGGTGCTGCTCTGGGCCTGGGTCGTGCCGGCGCTGCTGGGCCAGCCGGTCCTCCGGCTCTACCTGCTGGCCGAACACGGGCGCTGCCCGCAGGTGGCCGACATGTTCGAGAACTCGCGCACCACGGTCACCGCGCGGGCCGTGCGCTGGCTGGCCTGGAACATGCCCTACCATGCCGAGCACCACGCCATGCCTGCGGTCCCCTTTCACCGCCTGCCCGAGCTGCATGCCCTGGCAGAGGATGCGCTGAAGACGACCGAGCGCGGCTATGCAGGCTTCGCCGCGCGCTATGCCGGGGGCCTCGGCCGGTGACCCGTGAGCGCCACGGCCGGAAGGGGCACCGCACCCCGCAGCGCGCGGTCGACTACGTCCGGCTGCGCCACCCGTTCCGGCCGCAGGACCTGTTCTCGGACGACGAGGCGGCGGGCCTGCACGAGGGCGCCCTCGGCGTGCTGGAGCGGCTGGGGATGAAGATCCTCCACCCCGAGGCGCGGGCGATCCTGCGCAAGGCCGGGGCGCTCGTCGACGACGAAGCGCAGATGGTCCGCATCGGGCGCGACATCGTGGCGGGCGCGCTTGCGTCTGCGCCCCGGCGGATGCGCCTGCGCGCGGCCAACCCGGCGCGCGAGCGCGACTATGCCGAGGG
>JALORM010000221.1 GCA_025458985.1 Paracoccaceae bacterium
AACGACGACATGGGCGCGATGATCACCAAGGTCGACCTTGAGGGTGCCACCGTCAGCGCGGTGGTGGCCGAGTGGATGGCGGCGAACGAGGCGACGTGGCAGGGCTGGATCGGCCAATAGGTCGCGCCTTGACGGAGGACGGTCAGGCCCGGCTGGTCTGCCGCAATGTCTGGAAGCTGTTCGGCGCGCGGGCCGAGGCGTGGCTTGCCGCGCACCCCGCCCCGGCGGCCGCCGACATCGCGGCGGCGGGCCTCGTCGCGGCGGTGCGGGGCGTGGACCTCACGGTCCGCGCGGGCGAGATCTTTGTCATCATGGGCCTGTCGGGGTCCGGCAAGTCGACGCTGGTGCGCTGCCTCTCGCGGCTGGTGGAACCCACGGCGGGCGAAATCCTCTTCGAGGGGCGCGACCTCCTGGCCGCCTCCGAGGCCGAGATCACCGCGATCCGGCGGCACAAGATGGGCATGGTGTTCCAGCATTTCGCGCTTCTGCCGCACCTGACGGTGCTGGAGAACGTGGCCTTCCCGCTGGAGGTGCAGGGCATGTCGCGGCGCGCGCGGGAGGAGCGGGCGCGCAAGATGGTGGCGCTGGTGGGCCTTGCGGGCCGCGAGGGGGCCTTCCCCCGGCAGTTGTCGGGCGGCCAGCAGCAGCGCGTCGGCATCGCCCGGTCTCTGGCCGCGGACCCCGAGCTGTGGTTCCTGGACGAGCCGTTCTCTGCGCTTGACCCCCTGATCCGGCGCGAGATGCAGGACGAGTTCCTGCGCCTGCAGCGGATGCTGCACAAGACGATCGTCTTCATCACCCATGACTTCGACGAGGCGATCCGCCTGGCCGACCGCATCGCCGTCATGAAGGACGGCGCGGTCGAGCAGGTGGGCACCCCGCAAGAGATCGTGCTGCACCCGGCGACGGACTATGTGGCCGAGTTCACCCGCGCCGTGCCGCGGGCGAAGGTGGTGCGGCTGGGGTCGGTCATGGGGCCGGCCGAGGGACCGGCGCCCGCGCGCAGCCTGCCCGCGACCGCGACCGTCGCCGAGGCGGCACCGGCCTTCCGCGAGGGGGTGGAGGCGCTGGCCGTGACGGACGCCGAAGGCCGGGTGGTCGGGCACCTCGACCGGTCGGCGGTGGTCGACCTGATGCTGGGGGGCTGAGGCGATGACCGACGCCGCCCTTCCCCTGCCGCCGCGCCGCCTGCCGGGCCTCGGCTGGGCGGTCGCGCTGGCCGCGTTCCTGGCCTTTGCGGCCTGGGGCGCGGGGCTGGTCCCCTGGGCCTTCGAGGTGCCGCGCGGCTGGCAGGTGCCGTTCGACGACTGGATCGGAGGCTTCGTGAAGTGGCTTCTGAACGAGGCGAGCTTCGGGCTGTTCACCTTCGCCGAGCTCACCCGCTTCGTCTCGGCGGTGCTCGAGGCGCCCTACCGGCTGGCGCTGGCGGTTCTCTCCCGCGGGTGGCCCGAGGCGGGCATCCCGCCCCTGCCCTGGGCCGCGGTGGTGGCGCTCGCGGCGTTGATGGGCCACCGGGCGGGGGGCTGGCCGCTGGCGGCGCTGGTCGGGGGGTGCTTCCTCTTCGTCGCCGTCTTCGGGCGCTGGGACAGCGCCATGATCACGCTGGCCTCGCTGGTCATCGCGGTGCCGCTGGGCATCGCGGGGGGCCTGCTGCTGGGCCTTCTGGCGCACCGCTGGCCAACCTTCGCGCGGGTTCTGACCCCGGTCCTTGACCTGATGCAGACGATCCCGGTCTTCGCCTACCTGGTGCCCGTGCTGATCCTGTTCGGCTTCGGCCCGGTCGCGGCCATCGTGGCGACACTGATCTACGCCATGCCGCCGATGATCCGGGTGACGATGCTGGCGATGGCGCGCGTGCCGGGCGAGATCGTGGACCTCGGCCGCATGGTCGGCTGCACGCGGGCGCAGATGACCTGGCGCGTGATGCTGCCGGCGGCCAAGGACGCGCTGATGCTGGGCGCGAACCAGGTCATCATGCTGTCGCTGAACATGGTCATCATCGCCTCGATGATCGGGGCGGGGGGCCTGGGCTTCGACGTGCTGCAGGCGCTCAGGCGGCTGGACTTCGGCGCGGGGCTGGA
This sequence comes from Paracoccaceae bacterium, assembly GCA_025458985.1. GTDB lineage: Bacteria > Pseudomonadota > Alphaproteobacteria > Rhodobacterales > Rhodobacteraceae > JALORM01. The sequence continues at coordinate 2,082 of JALORM010000221.1, forward strand.
GGCCGGGTTCGCCATCGTCGCGCTGGCCGTGGCGATGGACCGCCTCAGCCAGGCCTGGGCCGCGCTGCGCCCCGGGCCGCCGCGGGAGGGCGGCGTCCTGCGCCGCCACCCCTACCTCGTTGCGGCGGCGGCGCTGGTGCTGGGCAGCCTCGCGCTCGGCGCCCTATGGCCCTGGGCGCAGGCCTACCCCGAGGCCTGGCGGCTTTCGACGGGCGACTTCTGGTCGCGCGTCATGCGCGAGATCAACGTGACCTACTTCGACCGGCTCGAGGCGATCAAGACGGCGCTGCTGGTGAACGTCATGATCCCGGTCAAGCGGTTCCTCCTCGGCCTGCCCTGGCTCGGGGTCGCCGCGATCCTCGCCTTCGCGGGCTGGCGCCTTGGCGGCTGGCGGCTGGCGCTTCTGTCCGCAGGGCTGACCGTGCTGGTCGCGCTGACGGGGCTCTGGGAAGAGGCGATGACGACGGTCTACCTCTGCGGCGTGTCCGTCGTCTTCGCCATGGCGATCGGCGTCCCTGTGGGCATCCTTGCCGCCGAGCGGCCCTGGCTCTGGCCCCCCGTGCGGGCGGTCATCGACACGCTGCAGACGCTGCCCTCGTTCGTCTACCTGATGCCGGCGGTCATGCTGTTCCGGGTGGGCGACTTCACCGCGATGCTCGCGGTCGTGGCCTACGCGATTCCGCCCGCGATCCGCTACACGGTGCTGGGGCTGCAGGGGGTGGACGCGCGTCTGGTCGAGGCGGGCACCGCAATGGGCTGCACGCGGGGCCAGATCCTGCGGCGCATCCGGCTGCGGCTGGCGCTGCCCGAGATCCTGCTAGGCCTGAACCAGACGATCATGTTCGCGCTGTCGATGCTGGTCATCACCGCCCTGGTCGGGACCCGCGATCTGGGGCAGGAGGTCTACATCGCGCTGACCAAGGCGAATGCCGGGGCGGGGCTGGTGGCCGGCCTCTGCGTCGCCTTCATCGCCATCGTGGCCGACCGTTTGATCCAGGCGGGTGCCGCGCGGGCGCGGGCGCGGCTGGGTCTGGCGGGGGGAGGGGCGCATGGAGGGTAAGTCGGGGCGCGAGGCGATCGCCGGGCTGCCCTGCTGGCGCGGGGAATGGCAGGCCGAGCCGCTGACGGGCGGCCTCTCGAACGAGATCTGGAAGGTGACCGACGCCGCCGGCGCCCATGTCGTGCGCTTCGGCGCCGACTATCCCTGGCATCATGTCGACCGCACGCGCGAGGCGATGGCCGCCCGCGCCGCCCATGCCGCGGGCTTCGCCCCGGCAGTCGAACACACCGCCCCCGGCGTCATGGTCACGGCCTTTGTCGAGGCGCGGACATGGGGGCCTGCGGACGTGGCCGCCGACCCCGCCCGGGTCGGCCGGCTTCTGGCGCGCTTCCACCGCGAGATGCCCGCCCATGTCTCGGGCCCGGGCTACATGTTCTGGGTGTTCCATGTGGTGCGGGACTACGCGCGCACGCTGGCCGAGGCCCGCAGCCCCCATGCGGCCGGCCTGCCGCGCTACCTTGCGCTCAACACGGCACTCGAGGCGCGGCAGGTGCCCCTGCCCATCGTCTTCGGCCACCATGACCTTCTACCTGCGAACTTCCTCGACGACGGCGAAAGGCTCTGGCTGATCGACTACGAATACGCGGGCTTCTCGACGCCGCTCTTCGACCTTGCCGGGGCAGTGGCCAATGCAGGGATGCCGCCCGAGGCCGCGCGCGAGCTGATCGGCGCCTATCTCGACCGGACGCCGCCTCCCGAGCTTCTGCGCGCCTTCGACGCGATGCAGTGCGCGGCGCTGCTGCGCGAGGCGATGTGGGCGATGGTCTCGGCGTTGTTCATGTCGGCGCCGGGCGTCGACTACGACGACTACGCCCGCCAGAACCTTGCCGCGCTGGACGAGGCCACCGAAGGCTACTCAGCCGCCCACCGGGAGACCCTGCCATGACGGCCCTACCCACCCACGCCCAGGTCGTCGTGATCGGCGGGGGCATCATCGGCGCGTCGACCGCCTATCACCTCGCCCGCGACCACAAGGCCGAGGTTCTGCTGATCGAACAGGGCAAGCTCACCAGCGGGTCGACCTGGCACGCGGCGGGGCTGGTCGGGCAGTTGCGCTCCTCGGCCTCGATCACGAAGGTGCTGAAGTACTCGGTCGAGCTCTACAAGCGGCTGGAGGAGGAGACGGGGCAGGCCACGGGCTGGAAGATGACCGGCTGCCTCAGGCTCGCCACCACGCCCGACCGCTGGAC
>JALORM010000222.1 GCA_025458985.1 Paracoccaceae bacterium
AAAATCCACCGGCTCGCCGGTCGAGGTGCAGGTGGCGCGCCCGCCCGGCATCGTGAAGGCAAGGAAGGAGTAGAGCTCCGAGGCGTCCTTCAGCGCCCTCAGCACGGCCGAGCACCTTTCGGGATCGTCCAGCAGAGGCGGCAGCGTCACGGCCAGGTTTTCGGCCGTTGCGCGCGCGGACTGGATCGCCCGGACCTCGCTGCGGGCGGCCTGGAGCGTCTCGCCCATCAGCGCGGCCTCGGCCCGGGCGCGCGCCTCGCGCAGCACGTCGGTCGACTGGAGCACCGCGAGGAGCCCGACGGGAAGCAGGGCAAGCGACATGAGCAGGCCCAGGCGCACGCCGAGCCTCTGGGTGAAACGGGGCGCCGGGCGGGGCGCCGGCGTCATGCAGCCTGCGTTCCCGATCTTCCCATGACCGCGAGCGTGCCGCCATCGGTGTCGGCCAGCACATCCTCGCCCTCGGCGAGGCCGAGAAGCTTGGCCAGACGGGCCCGGGCGCGATTGGCCCGGCTTTTCACCGTGCCGACGGCCACGCCCATCATGCCGGCGGCTTCCTCGTACGAGAACCCCGAGGCTCCGACGAGGATCAGCACCTCGCGCTGTTCGGCCGACAACTGGTCGAAGGCTGCGGTGAAGTCCTTGTAGACCAGGCGGCCGTCATGCGCCGGCTTCACGAACAGGCTGCCGGCGTGGATCCCGTCGGGGTCGGCCACCTCGCGCCGGGTCCGGCGCTTGAGCGAATAGAACGTATTGCGCAGGATCGTGAAGAGCCAGGCACGCATGTTCGATCCGGCCTGGAACTTGTCGAGGTTCGTCCAGGCCTTGACGATCGTGTCCTGCACAAGGTCGTCGGCCGCGGCCCCATTCCGCGTCAGACTCAGCGCGAAGGCGCGGAGTGCGGGCAGGTGGTCGGGCAGTTCGTCGCGCGGGTCGCGCACCGAGGTCATTTGCCCGCCTCCTTCGCACGAAGCTGCTCCAGCAGCTGCTTGAGACGGTCGGGAACCTCTTCGTTGAGCGCGTCCTGATAGACCCGTCGGAGGTTCTCGTCGATCTGCTCCTTGAGACTCGACTTCTTGTCCTGTCCTGTCATGTGTTCCAGCATGCTTGAGGCCCGTTCCCCGGCTTTTTCGATGGAACCGAACGAACAGATAGCGCGTTTGGTTCCCGCGAAAAACACGCAGAGAGGATTCTTCTTGATGCCAACCACCTCCTCGCCCGACGTTCACGCGCCGGACCTTGCCACGCTTGTCGGTGGCAGCTTGCCGTATTTGCGGCGCTACGCCCGCGCCCTGACGGGGAACCAGGATACCGGGGACCGTTACGCGGCGGCCACCCTTGAGGCCCTGCTTGAGGACGCCTCGATCTTCGACGGCAGCACCGATCCGAAGGTCGCGCTGTTCCACGCCTTTCATCTGGTCTGGTCCAGCGCGGGCGCGCCTCTCGGCACGCCCGACACCGCGCTGTCGCGGCGCGCGCAGGACCATCTGGCGCGGCTGACGCCGAACACCCGCGAGGCGCTTCTGCTGAACGCGATCGAGGGATTTTCGCTGGCCGATATCGGCGCGATCATGCAGATCGAACCGTCCGAGGCCGAGGAACTGGTGGCCATCGCCCAGCGCGAGATGGAGGCGTCGGTCGCAGGCAAGGTGATGATCATCGAGGACGAGGCGATCATCGCGATGGACATCCGCGCCATCGTCACGGGGATGGGCCATTCCGTCACGGGCGTCGCCCGGACCCGGCGGGACGCGGTCGCCCTAGCGGCGCGCGAGCGGCCCGACCTGATCCTGGCCGACATCCAGCTTGCCGACAATTCCTCGGGCATCGACGCGGTGAACGACATCCTTGCCCAGTTCGACGACCTTCCGGTGATCTTCATCACGGCCTTCCCCGAACGCCTCCTGACGGGCGAGCGGCCGGAGCCTGCGTTCCTGATCACCAAGCCCTATTCCGAAGATCAGGTCACCTCGGCCGTCAGCCAGGCGATGTTCTTCTCGTCGACCGAATCGCTTGTCGGCTGAGCGGCAGCGGGCGCGCGCCGGGATAGGCGCGCGCCCGCCGACATCACTTCGCCGTGGCCTTCAGCATCCAGGCCGCCTTTTCGTGAAAGGCCGACCGCGCCGTGGCGAGGTCTGCGGTGACCGGGTCGTTTCCGTCCTCGGCCAGTTCGATCAGGCCATGTAGGCGGTTCGCCACGCGCTCGTGGTCTTCGGCGAGGTCCTCGACCATGTGCGCGGCCGACGTCACCTTCTCAAGGTCGCTCACGACCGAGGTCGAGACGATCTCGCTCAGCTTTGCGGGCGCAAGGTGGCCAAGCGCGCGAATCCGTTCGGCCAGCACGTCGGCGGCGGCGAACATGTCCTCGTACTGCGTCTCGGTCAGGGTGTGGATCGAATAGAACATCGGCCCTTCGACGTTCCAGTGACATGCGTGCGTCTTGAAGATCAGCCGATATGTGTCGGCCAGCACCTCGGCCAGGCCGCCGGCGATCTTCTTGGTGTCGCGGACGCCTGTCCTGACGGGCTGGGGTTTTGGAACGACCTTCATGGCGTCGGCCATCTGCACCTCCTTCATCCTGAGCGTTGCTGGGTCCTGCGCGCCTGATCGCGCGCCTTCGCCCGACAACGCCGCTTGCGGCCCCGAGGTTCCGGGCCTCAATCCGCCGAAAGGCGCAGCAGCAGGGCGATGACCCTCTCGGAGGTAAAGGGCATGCCCAGCACCTCGGCGGGCCAGGCCAGGGCTGCCTGTTCGGCGTCGGGACCGAACAGGACCAGACGCCCGCCCCGCGCGCCCACCTCCGCCCCCAGCGGCATGATCGATTGGGGGTCGACGCCCAGCAGGGCGACCGTGATCCGCGCCTCGGAGGCCACAAGCCGTGTCGCCTCGGCCACGGACGACGCCACGAGGACCCGCGCGCCGGCATCGAACTCGCGCACCGTCTGGGCGAGGTCGAGCGCGACCAGGGGTTCGGCGCACAGGATCACGTAGGTGGCCACGTCGTCAGTCATTTCCCGCCAGGGACCGGAATGGTCGAACGGCCCCTCATGGAACCGGGCGCGGGTGGGCGCATTAAACTGCGACATACGACAGGGAGAAATCATGCGGACGGCAGCTTGGATACCGTGTGCAGCCTGCCCGATCCGGCGGCTTCCCGCCTTCGTCGGGATGAGCGCGGACGAGGTTGAGTTCATGCAGCGCTTCAAGGCGGGCGAGCTGAGGGTGGATTCGGGCACCACCGTTCTGATGGAAGGGTCGAACAGCCCGCAGCTCTTCACCGTCCTGAGCGGCATGGGCCTGCGGCACAAGCTTCTTGAGAACGGCCGTCGGCAGGTCGTGAACTTCGTGCTGCCCGGCGACTTCATCGGCCTTCAGGCGGGCCTTCTGGGCGAGATGAAGCATACCGTCGAGGCGGTCACTCCCATGACGCTGTGCGTCTTCAACCGGACCGACCTCTGGCAGGTGTTCCGCACGCAGCCCGAGCGCGCCTACGACCTGACGTGGATCGCCGCGGCCGAAGAGCATTTCCTGGGCGAGACGCTTGCGACGCTTGGCCAGCGCGACGCGACCCAGCGCATCGCCTGGGCGCTGTCGAAGCTGCACGCGCGGCTTGTCAGTCTGGGGCAGGGGCGCGGCGGCGACGTTCCGCTGCCCTACCGCCAGCAGGACCTGGCCGATGCGCTGGGCCTGTCGCTGGTACATACCAACAAGACCCTGCAGCGTCTTGCGGCCCGTCAGCTGGTGCACTGGCGCGACGGGCGCCTGCGCATCCCCGACCCCGATGCCCTCGCCAAGATCGCGCTGACCGAGGCCGGCCCGCCGGCGCCGCGCCCGCTGATGTGAGCGGTCAGGCCCGGACGAGGCGCTCGTAGGCCTCGGCGACCTCGCGGGTGAGCGCGCCCACCTCGAAGCTGTAGTCGCCGATCTGGCCCACCGGCGTCACTTCGGCCGCGGTGCCGGTCAGCCAGCACTGCTGGAAGCCTTCCAGTTCCTCGGGCATGATGTGGCGCTCGTGCACCTTGATCTGGCGGTCGCGCAGCATGCCGATCACGGTCTGCCGGGTCAGTCCGTTCAGGAAGGCGTCGGGCTTCGGCGTATGCACCTCGCCGTCCTTGACGAAGAAGATGTTGGCGCCTGTCGCCTCGGCGACGTAGCCGCGATAGTCCATCATCATCGCGTCGGAACAGCCCTTCGCCTCGGCCGCGTGCTTGGACATCGTGGCGATCATGTAGAGCCCCGCGGCCTTGGCCTGGCTGGGCGCGGTCGCCGGATCGGGGCGGCGCCACTTCGCGATGTCGAGCTTGGCGCCCTTCATCTTGGCATCGCCGTAGTAGCCCAGGCGGCCACCGCCATGCGGACCGCGTTCCTGCGCGAGGCCACGCCCATGTCCTCGCCCGCGCCGCGCCAGGCGAAGGCGCGGACATAGGCATTCGTCAGGCCGTTGGCCTGCAGCACGGCTTCCTTCGCGGCGTCGATCTCGTCCGCCGAGTAGGGGATCGGCATGTCGATCAGCTCGCCTGATTTCAGAAGGCGCAGCGAATGCTCGTGGCCCAGGAAGATCTTGCCGTCATAGCAGCGTTCGCCCTC
>JALORM010000223.1 GCA_025458985.1 Paracoccaceae bacterium
TTCTGTCGATGCAGCTTTTTCCGTCACCGTAGCGCAGATTCGGGTTTCGACAAACGTCTTGCGTGGGCAGCAGGCCGGACCTCACAGCGCCGCCTCGAGGATCCCGAGGTAGTCGGCCTCGGTGGCGTGTCGCGGATTGGTCCTGTTCGCCGGGTCCGCAGCCGCCCGGCGCGCGGCGCGGCGCAGGTCGGCACGGCCCAGCCCGAGCGCCGACAGCCGCAGCGGCAGGCCGATCCGCGCGCCGAGGTCCGTAAGCGCCGCGCGCAGGTCCGCTCCCGGCGCAAGGCCCAGCGCCAGGCGCAACGCGCCGAACTTCTCTTCGACCGCGGGCGCGTTGAAGGCCAGCACCTGCGGCAGCAGCGCGACATGGCTGATGCCGTGGCAACTGGCAAGCCCGGCCTCGGCCTCGACCGCGCGCGCCGCTGCTTCTGTGCCGCCCTGGCCCTTCTGCGCGGCAAGCCCGGCGTTCAGGGCCACCGCCATCACCTCGCGCCGCGCCTCGAGGTTCCGGCCGTCGGCGACGGCGCGCTCCAGCCAGAGCCCTGCGCGCCGTACGCCCTCGATGGCGATGCCGTCGGCCGGCGGGTTGTAGGCGGTTGCGAGGTAGCTTTCGATGCAATGCGTCAGCGCGTCCATGCCGGCCGCAGCGGTTTCTTCGCGCCCGGTATGCAGCGTCAGCGTCGGGTCGCAGAGGATCACGTCGGGCACTGCGGCCTCGCGGCCGTGGTCGGCGGCGAACCCTGCCCCGGTCGGACCGATGCCGATGGTGCGCGTTCCGGTCGGAACGGCGATCAGGCGCAGCTGGCCGCCGGCCGCAAGCTGACGCGCAAGATCGAGCGCACGCGCGCCCCCCAGCGCCACGATGCCGTCGCAGGCTGCACCGGCGATCTGCCGGCGCAGGGCGTCGGGGGCGGAATTCGTTTCGGCGCCCAGGTCTGCCAGCAGCGCGGCCCCGCCCGGCAGCGCATCCTCGAGCCGTTCGCGCGCCTCGATGGCCTCGGGGCCGGTATCGGTCAGCAGAAGAGGGCGCGCGATGCCAAGCTTGCGCAGCTCTTCCGGCAGCGCGTCCTCCAGCACGCGATCGGCGAAATGGATGCGGGTCACGTAGGCGATCAGCGACATCGCGGGCCCCGGACGTCAGGCTGCACGGAGGGCTCAGGCCCGGCCGCCGCAGCGGCCGGGCCGTAGTCGCGCCGGGCCGGGTGCCGAGACGCCCGGCCGCGGGGGCCGTCAGCCGCCGCCCAGCGCGGCGCAGTCCGGCGTGTCGCGCGAGGGCAGGCCCATCGCACGGAACTCGTCCGCGGTCATGCCCAGCGTCTGGGTCACGCCCTCGGCCTTGCCGACCATGACGTTGTGCAGGCCCCCTGCGCCGTCTTCCTGCACCTCGTTGATGAAGACGGTGCCGCTGGCCTGGCGGTTCTCGTTCAGCGTGATCTCGCCCAGCGGCGTCGCCAGCGGATCGTCGGCCAGCGCGGCGCGGAACTTGACCTGGCCGTCCGACAGGTCGCCGTCGATCTCGTTCAGCGCGTCGATCGCGGCGATCGTCGCCACGTAGTAGCCCACGCCGAACAGCGACGGAGTCGGGAAGCGTTCGCCTTCCGGGAACGCGTCCTGATAGGCCTTGACGTACTCCTGCCAGGCGGGATCGGGGTTGTCCTCGGCCAGAGCGCCCGAGGTGGGCGTGCCGATCAGCGCCTCCTTGGCGCGGCCCTGCGAGGTCAGCACCGTCTGGTCGGCCATGATCGTGCCACCGATCAGGTTGGTGTCGGCACCGGCCTGTTCGTACTGGTTGAGGAAGTTGATCGCATCGGTGCCGCCGACGCCCAGGTAGATCGCATCCACGTCATCGGGCAGCGCGGCGATCACGCCCCCGAAGTCCGACGACCCGAGCGGCACCCAGAACCGCTCGACGATGGTCCCGCCCGCTCGGCAGAAGTCGACCGCAAAGCCGAGGAAGTTGGTGTAGCCGAATGAATAGTCGGCCGCGACCGTGGCGACCCGCTTCCAGCCCTTCTCGTTGACCACGTAGCTGCCCAAGCCCGAACCCCACTGCGCCCCGTCAAGGTTGAAGCGGAAGAAGTTCTCGGCCGGGTCGACCCAGGTCGTCTCGAGCGCGCCCGAGATGCCGTTGATCACCGTCTTGTCGGGGATCGTCTTGGCGTAGTCGCGCATGGCGATGCCCTCGGATCCCGAGAGCGGCCCGATGATGAAGTCGACCCCGTCCTGCTCGATCAGCTTGCGGGCCTGGCGGATGGTGGTGTCCGGCGTGGTGTCGGTCGGCGCGACGATCGTCTCGATCGTCTTGCCGCCGGCCATGCCGCCGGCCTGCTGGATCGCCAGTTCCACGTTACGCACGCCGTCCTTGCCGCCTTCTGCAAAGGCGCCTTCCAGCGCGACGAGGATGCCGATCTTGATGGTGTCGTCCTGCGCGAACACAGCCGATGGCGCCATCAGCGCCGCCGCCGAAAGCGAGGCGTAGAGTGCCTTCTTCATAGGTCTCCTCCCTATCGAAGCGCAGGCAGTCCTTGACCGGTCGCCGACGCGCCGCCTGCATACGTCCCTGGCGGCGACCGAGGCGTGACGCTATCGCGCCGCGACCGCAGAGGGCGATTGCCCGCCGTTGGCCGCCATACCCTTCGGTCTGATTTTTCCCGCAGGGTTTCAGCCCGCCCCGCGCCGCAGCGCCGCAGCGATCAGGGCGGGCACCTCGGCATGTTCGCCGATTGCGGGAAGAAGCAGGCCCTCGAACCCGGCTTCGGCCAGGGCCTCGGGGATGTCGCCCACGACATGGCCGGCGCGCAACGCGAAGAACGGCAGGCAGATCGCCGGGCCAAGGCCACGGGCGGCGTCGGCGAGGTGGGGCGGTTCCTCGATCAGGCCGATCTCGATCCGCCGGAAAGGCACCAGCGGGCGCAAGGCGCGTGCCATTGCGTAAGTCGAGTCCTTCGACGTCGAGGAGACCTGGCTGCCGTGCGCCGCCAGAAGCAGAGCCGCGGCGGACGGATCAAGCCCCTGCGCGCGCGCGGCCGACACGGTTACGCGGGCGATGAGGTCGGGCAGCGCCGGGTCGGTGCCGAAGGGCGGAAGCTGGCTGGCAGTCGAACCGGCCGCGGCAAGCCGCGCCGGCAGGACGCGGCCGGTGAAGTAGCCCTCGGCCATGAAGAACGGGTAGACCATCGGCCGGGCCAGACCCGCCAGCGCCGCCTCCAGCGCGCCGGGCGCCGCAAGCGTCGCACCGCGCACGGTCGCGCCCGGCAGGCAGCCCGCCACCTGCGCGGCCAGCGCCTGCATCGCGGCCTCCTGCGGCTCGGGCTCGCCCGGCTGGCCGTGGGCGACGAGAACCGCCTCCAGCCTCTTCGCGCCTTCCATGACCTGTCCCTTCGCTGCCGACAGGCCATACCTACGCGCCTGCGCGCTGCCGGCAAGCGGCGAGGCCCTTGCCAGGCCGCCCGAACCGCGCCAACCCTGCGCACGAGCGAGGAGGAACACCCCATGCCGGTCACCGCCAGCCTGCCCCGCAACGAGGCGGGAATCGCCGCCGTTTCCGGCATCCTGAAGCAGCGCCTGGGCGAGCGTTTCCAGACCGGCCGGGCGATGCGCGAACAGCACGGCCACACCACCACCTGGATCGTCAACCAGCCCCCAGACGGCGTGGCCTTCGTCGAGACCGCGGAGGAGGTGTCGGCGCTCGTCGCGCTCTGTGCCGAGCACCGGGTGCCGGTCGTGCCCTTCGGCACCGGCACCTCGCTGGAGGGCCACGTCAACGCCCCGGCCGGCGGCATCAGCGTCGACACCTCGCGGATGGACAAGGTGCTTGCCGTCCATCCGCAGGACCTCGACGTGGTGGTGCAGCCCGGCGTCACGCGGACCCGCCTCAACGCGCACCTGCGCGACCAGGGTCTGTTCTTCCCCATCGACCCGGGCGCCGACGCCTCGCTGGGCGGCATGGCCTCGACCCGCGCCTCTGGCACCAACGCGGTCCGCTACGGCACGATGAAGGACAACGTGCTGGCGCTGCAGGCGGTCTTGCCGGACGGGCGGATCATCCGCACCGCCAGCCGCGCCAGGAAGACCTCGGCCGGCTACGACCTGACGCGGCTTCTGATCGGGGCCGAGGGAACGCTGGGCATCATCACCGAACTGACACTGAAACTGCACGGCATCCCCGAGGCGATGTCGTCGGCCACCTGTTCGTTCCCCACCGTCCACGCCGCCTGCGAGGCGGTGATCGCCACGATCCAGATGGGCGTGCCGGTCGCGCGGATCGAACTGCTCGACGCGCTGCAGGTCCGGGCGGTC
>JALORM010000005.1 GCA_025458985.1 Paracoccaceae bacterium
GGCGCCCCCATGCCGTCGCCCATCTTTCCGATGATGATCTGACGGAAGCCGTCACCGAGGCGCGCGAGGCGGCAGCGGGCTACGGCATCGCCGACCCGCAGCTCCGGGCGCGGTTCGTCATGCTGGGCGTCGCCGTCGCGCCCGGCTTCTGGCGCTACCGCGAGATCGAGGCGATTCTCCTCGGCCATACCGGCACGCCCGACATCCGCTTCGGCGATGTCTGCGCGATGGTCGCTGCCGGCTTCCGGGCCGCCGGCCGCGACGCCGAGATCTGGTGGCGCTGATGGCGACCGCGCTGCCCCCGAACTGCGCCTGGATGCTGCCCGGCATCCTCGGCATCTGCATCGGCCCTGGCCCCGACCTGCCGATGCCGGAGCTGCCGATGCCAGGGCCGGACCTGCCGGGCCTCGATCTGCCCGACACGCCTCCGCAGGCTGTGCCCGGTGCACAGGTCGAGGCCCGCGCCATTGCCCGCACCCGCGACGACGTCTGCACCGTCGGCTGCGACGCCTGTGTGGCGGCATCGACCGGTTTCCCGCAATGGGTCAGCTACCGCGACGATCCCGACGCACCGCTGGCCGGGACGGCGGAACGCGGCTACGCCTACCAGCACTTCGTCTGCCGCCTGCCGCATGAGCCTGTCGCGCGCCGGATCATGGAATGGCAGTTCGCGGGGTACTCGTGGGACGGGATCGAGGTCGTGACCTGCACGCTGCTTGAGGCGAAGTACGGGTATGACGAGTTTCTGGAAGATGATTGGCAGGGCGGTTTGCCACGGTTGAAAACGTGGGCGATCAAGGCGGGAATACAGGTCTTCGTCGATCTGGTCACCCAGGCGGGCGAGCAAGCCGCCCGTATCGCGCCTTTCAGGCCGGAGGTGAGTCTGCGTTGGGTATTCAGCCACCAGCGACCAATGATCTATTTCGTTGCGCTCCTCAACAACGGCAGTTTCGTCGATGTGGAGACGGAGTGGCGCCCGATGGCCGGGGGATAGTATGCAACTCGTCTTCAACATGAAGCCGGACACATCTGACTTCGTCACGGGAATCCACGACTTTTTGGCGCTTCTGCCCTCTCTTTCATCGCGAAGGCTGTTCTGGCCGGACTGGAAACACGCGATGCAGATCATCCGCAACGACGATGCAGTCTATGTCGAGCGGATGCGGCAAGAGAACTTCAAGGCGGATCCTTCGCAGCTTGACTCAAGGCCGAGAGACACTTTCCACGCCTCGGCCTACAACGAGGAAAACGAACAAGGTGAGATTCTCGTGGTCGCCACTTATCGGTGGGGCAGTTCGGCGATATTGCTGCCGCACCTTGCTCTAGAACTCCGCGAACCCCACCCCATCCACGGCCTGGACATCTCGCTGTTCGTCGAGACGTTCGATGCCGTCATCGCGTGGAAACGCCCGCAACACGCCTCGATGGCCCCGCCTGATTACCGTATGGACCTCCAGCCTCTCGACCGCGCCCGCCGCGGCATCGGCTGGCTGGGCTGGATACCCTTCGAGGTCTCCGCGGAAGACGTCCCCGAGGCGGCCATCGTCCAGCCGATGCGGGGGGGCACGTTCCTCGCCTCGCAGCGCGACTGGTGGTTCGCGGCCGGCCCCCGCAAGGACGAGGCCGCCATCGCCCGGGCGCAGGCGCTGGACCTCAGGCTCAACTACCTCGGCCTTCTGCCCACCGTCGAAGAGCTGCGGCGCGGCGACTGGGGGCGGGGCGGCTGACGCGTGCCGCGCCTGCTGGCAAAATCTTCACCCTCCCGTTATAGACGGCGAAAAGGGGCAAGATACGGACGGCAGCGATGGCAGACGACATCGAGATCGACACCGACGACCTGGAACGCCGGATGGACGGGGCGCTGACCGCGCTCCGGCACGAGTTCGGGTCGCTGCGCACGGGGCGGGCTTCCGCTTCGCTGGTGGAACCCGTGCAGGTCGAGGCCTATGGCCAGATGACACCGATCAACCAGCTTGGCACCGTCAACGTGCCGGAACCGCGGATGGTCACCATCAACGTCTGGGACAAGGGCCTTGTCGGCAAGGTCGAGAAGGCGATCCGCGAAAGCGGGCTCGGCATCAACCCGCAGACCAACGGCACCATCATCATGCTGCCGATCCCCGAACTGAACGAGGAACGCCGCCGCGACCTGACCAAGGTCGCCGCGCAATATGCCGAAAGCGCGCGGGTCGCGATCCGCAACGTCCGCCGCGACGGGATGGACATGGTCAAGAAGGCCAAGACCGACGGGATGAGCGAGGACGACCAGAAGTTCTGGCACGACGCCATCCAGGACATGACCGACCGGCACATCGGCCTTGTGGACAAGGCGCTCGAGGCCAAGCAGGCCGAGATCATGCAGGTGTAACCCCGTAGAGCGAGGGGCCCATGGCCGCCGACGACCTTCCGCCGCCGCCAGCGCCCCTGCATGTGGCGATCATCATGGACGGCAACGGCCGCTGGGCCACGAGCCGCGGCTGGCCGCGCCTTGTCGGCCACCGCCGCGGGGCCGAGCGGGTGCGCCACATCGTCGAGGCCTGCCCGGGCCTCGGGATCACGCATCTGACGCTCTATGCCTTCTCGACCGAGAACTGGAAACGCTCGACCGAAGAGGTCATCGGCCTGATGACGATCTTCTCGGCCTACATCCGGTCCGAGGCCAAGCGCCTCTCGGCCGAGGGCGTGCGCCTGCGCTTCATCGGCGACCGGTCGCGGCTGGACCACAAGCTGCAGCGCCTGATGGCCTGGGTCGAGGCGAAGACGGCGCACAGCAGCCGCCTGAATCTGACGGTCGCGATCAACTACGGCGGCCGCAACGAGATCCTGCGTGCAGCCCGCGCCCTTGCCGAGCAGGCCGTGGCCGGGGACCTCGATCCCGCCATGCTGGGCGAGGCCGACGTGGTGCGGGCGCTCGACACCCACGACCTTCCCGACCCCGACCTCGTGATCCGCACCTCCGGCGAGACGCGGGTGTCGAACTACCTGCTCTGGCAGGCGGCCTACGCCGAATACGAGTTCACGCCCACCCTCTGGCCCGACTTCGGCCCCGACGAGCTTGCGGCCATCGTCCGCAAGTTCGCCCTGCGCGAGCGGCGCTATGGCGGTGTCGTGACCGCATGACCGCCGCCGCAGGCAAGTTCGCCGATCTCGCGACGCGGCTCGGCTCGGGCGCGATCCTTGCCGGGGTCGGCATTGCGGCGATCTGGGCGGGCGGCCTGTGGTTCCAGGCGCTCGCCGTCGCCGCCGCCGCGATCATGACCTGGGAACTGGCGCGGATGCTGGCGCCCTGCGACGGGGCAGGGGCCTATGCGCTGGCCGCCCTGGCGCTTGCCGCGCTTGTGCTCGCGCACCTGCTGCCGGGGGCCTGGGGTCTCGTGCCGCTGGTCCTGCCGGGCCTCGCCGCGCTGGTGCTGCGCCGGCCCGGCGCCCTGCTCTTCGCGGCCTACGGCACCGCGGTCCTCGTCGCCGCCTATGGCCTTGTGGTCTTCCGCGACGGCTATGGCGGGCTCTGGCTCGGCTGGCTGGTTGCGGTGGTGGTCGTGACCGATATCGCGGGCTACTTCGCTGGGCGTCTGATCGGCGGGCCGAAGTTCTGGCCGGCGGTCAGCCCGAAGAAGACCTGGGCCGGCATCGTCGCGGGCTGGATCGGCGGTGCGCTCGTCGGGCTCGCGTTCCTGGGCTTCACCACGGCGGGGCGCGACCTGCCCTGGATCTCGGCCGCTCTCGCCTTCGCCTCGCAGATGGGCGACGCCGCGGAAAGCGCGATCAAGCGGCATGCTGGCGTCAAGGACGCCTCGCAGCTGATTCCCGGCCATGGCGGCTTGCTCGACCGGTTCGACGCGCTTCTCGGTGGCGCGCTCTTCATGCTGATCGTGTCGTTCTTCGTCGTCGTGCCGGTGGCGCGGGGCTAGGCGGTGCGGCGGGTCACGATCTTCGGGGCGACCGGGTCTATCGGCGAGAACACCGTCGACCTCATCGCCCGGCGGCCCGAAGCCTACGAGGTCGTGGCGCTGACCGGCGGGCGCAACGTCGCCCGCCTGGCGCGTCAGGCGATGGCCCTCCGCGCCAGGCTTGCCGTCACCTGCCATCCCGAATGCCACGCCGACTTGCGCGAGGCGCTGGCCGGCACGGGGATCGAGACCGCCGCCGGACCCGACGCGCTCATCGAGGCCGCCGACCGCCCGGCCGACTGGGTCATGAGCGGGATCGTCGGCGCGGCGGGGCTTGCGCCGGGGTTCCGCGCACTGCGCCACGGCAGCACTCTGGCGCTGGCCAACAAGGAAAGCCTTGTCACCGCGGGCCCGCTTCTGATGGCCGAGGCGCGCGCCCACGGCGCCACGATCCTGCCGGTCGACAGCGAGCATTCGGCAGTGTTCCAGGGCCTTGTCGGCGAGGACATCGCCGCCGTGGAGCGCATCGTCATCACCGCCTCGGGCGGCGCGTTCCGCGACTGGCCGCTGGAACGGCTCGCCGATGCGACGCTGGCCGAGGCCTCGACGCATCCGAACTGGGCGATGGGCCAGCGCATCACCATCGACAGCGCCTCGATGTTCAACAAGTCGCTCGAACTCATCGAGACGCGCGAGTTCTTCGGGGTCGAGCCGTCGCGGATCGAGGTTGTGATCCACCCCGAAAGCCTCGTGCACGCGCTGGTCGGCTTCCGCGACGGCGCGCTGATGGCGCATCTGGGCCCTCCCGACATGCGCCACGCGATCGGCTACGCGCTCAACTGGCCGGAACGGGCCGACCTGCCGGTGGCCCGGCTCGACCTTGCCGCGATCGGCCAGCTCAACTTCCACGCTCCCGACCCGCGCCGCTATCCCGCCCTGGCGCTGGCGCGGCAGGTGATGGAGACGCGCGGCCTGGCCGGTGCCGCCTTCAACGCCGCCAAGGAATGCGCCCTCGACGCCTTCATCGCGGGCCGGATCGGCTTCACCGACATGGCGCGCGTGGTCGAGGCCGCGCTCGACAGCCTTGCCGGCGATCCTGGGCTTGGCATTCCGGCCGAAAACCTCGATACCGTCTTCGCAATGGACCATCTCGCCCGGGTCCGGGCGGGCGAGGCGGTCCGGGCGCTCACCGCAAGGACCTGACGCGTGGATCTTCTCGGCCTCATCCCGAGCTTCGGCAATCTCGCCCTGACGCTCGTCGCTTTCGTGGCGGCGCTGTCGATCATCGTCTTCGTGCACGAATACGGCCACTACATCGTGGGCCGCTGGTCGGGCATCCATGCCGAGGTCTTCTCGCTGGGCTTCGGCCCTGTCCTTTACGCGCGCACCGACCGGCGTGGCACGCGCTGGCAGGTGGCCGCGCTGCCCTTCGGCGGCTACGTGAAGTTCCTCGGCGATGCCGATGCGGCGAGCGCGGGCAAGGACGAGAGCTTTCTCGAACACATCGCCCATGCCGAGCGCGAGAAGGAGATCCGCCGCTCGATGCACGGTGCACCGCTCTGGGCGCGGGCGTCGACGGTGGCCGCCGGGCCAGTATTCAACTTCATCCTGTCGATCCTGATCTACGCCTGCTTCCTGCTGTTCATGGGGCCTGCGGTGCCCCAGCCCACCGTGGGGCAGATGGCCGATCTGCCTGCGCCGTCGCAGCCGGTGGACCTGCGCCCGGGCGACGTGGTCGTCGGACTGGGCGGGCGCCCGGTCGAAAGCTTCGACGGCCTGCAGGACGCCGCCGCGGCGCTGGACCCCGCGCCGGTCGTTCCCTACACCGTGCGTCGGGATGGCGCCGAGATCGAGGTGCCCGGCCCCTGGCCCTATCCGGCGCTGGTCGAGGGGTTCCAGCCGCTGTCGGCCGGCAAGGACGCCGGGCTGCGCATCGGCGACGTGATCCTCGAGGCCGGCGGGCGCGAGATCGTCGACTTCACCCAGCTCGTCGAGGTGGTGACCACGTCCGGGGGCAATCCGATCCCCATGGTCGTCTGGCGCGACGGCAGCACGTTCGACCTGTCGGTCACGCCGCGCTCGCGCGACTACCAGCCGCCGGGGGGCGAGTTCGAGCGCCGCTGGATGCTGGGCATCCCGCAGTCGCTGGCTTTCGAGCCGGCGCGCGAATCCGCCGGGCTCGTGGGGGCAATCACAGGCGGGGCGGCGCAGACCTGGGGGATCGTCACGACCTCGCTCTCGGCCTTGGGCAAGATGGTCACCGGGGTGATTTCGGCCTGCAATGTCAGCGGGCCGATCACCATCGCCAGGGCGTCCGGCGACATGGCAAGCCAGGGCCTGACCCAGTTCATCCAGTTCGTAGCGCTGCTGTCGACCGCCGTCGGCATGCTGAACCTGTTCCCGATCCCGGTACTCGACGGCGGACATCTTATGTTCCATGCCTACGAGGCAGTGTTCCGCCGCCCGCCCTCCGAGGCGGCGCTGAAGCGGCTGATGGCGGTCGGGCTCACGCTGATTCTGGCGCTCATGTTCTTTGCGCTCTTCAACGACTTCCGCTGCCGCTGACGGCCTCGGTCGGCCGGACCCGGCGCGCCTTCCTTTCCCTACCGCACAGTGCGGCGTGCCGTCGCCTGCACGCCCCGGTTGCGCATCCCGGCCGGCCCGCCTCCGCATGTCCGCCACGCGCTGCGCCCCGGCCGCCACTCCGGCCGGCCCGGCGGCTCCGGGCGGCGGCAACGTTTTGACAAGCCCCCGCGAATCCCGGTAGTCAGGTCGGCAACAATGGCGGTAACGACTTCGACGGGGGATGACATGGCCGAAGCGGCTTTCGCAGGCGCGCCAGCGCTTCGCATGCGTCCCTGGCTGCTCCGCGCGGTCCTCGCGGGTCTGATCGCCGTTGCCTGCGCCGTCGCCATGCCGCGCGCGGCCCTCGCGCAGACCTATTCCTTCAGCACCGTCGCCGTCGAAGGCACCCAGCGGATCGAGCCGGGCACCGTGCTCTCCTACGCCGAGATACCGCGCGGGCAGGCGATCAGCGCGGGCGAGCTGAATGACGCCTACCAGAGGGTTCTGGGGTCGGGCCTGTTCGAGCAGGTGGAGTTCGTTCCACAGGGCGGGCGGCTGGTGATCCGCGTGACCGAATTCCCCACGATCAACGTCGTGGACTTCGAGGGCAACCGCCGGATCGACGACGAGGCGCTTTCGGCCGTCGTGCGGTCGCAGTCGCGGCGCGTCTACAGCCCGACCGTCGCCGAGCAGGACGCCGCCGCGATCACCGAGGCCTACTCCCAGGCCGGCCGCTTTGCCGCGACCGTGACCCCGCGCATCATCCGCCGCAGCGAGAACCGCGTGGACCTTGTCTTCGAGATCGTCGAGGGCCGCGTGGTCGAGAACGAGCGCATCTCGTTCGTTGGCAACCGCAACTTCTCGGACCGCCGCCTGCGCCAGGTTCTCGAGACCAAGCAGGCGGGCCTGTTCCGCCAGCTGGTGCAGCGCGACACGTTCGTGGCCGACCGGATCGAGTTCGACAAGCAGCTCCTGCGCGACTTCTACCTGTCGCGCGGCTATGTCGACTTCGAGGTGCTGTCGGTCAATTCCGAGATCACGCGCCGCCGCGATGCCTTCTTCATCACGTTCAACGTGCGCGAAGGCCAGCAGTTCAGGTTCGGCGAGATCACCACGGTCAGCGAGATCCCCGAGGCCGATGCGGCCGAGTACGAGCGCGAGATCCGCATCCGGTCGGGCGGGGTCTATTCGCCGACCCTGGTCGACAACACCATCGCGCGACTCGAGACGCTGGCGCTGCGCCAGGGGCTCGACTTCGTGCGGGTCGAACCGCGGGTCAGCCGCAACGACCGTGCGCAGACGCTCGACATCGAATTCGCGATCGTCCGCGGGCCCCGCATCTTCGTCGAACGGATCGACATCGAGGGCAACGTCACCACGCTCGACCGGGTGGTGCGCCAGCGCTTCCGCACCGTCGAGGGCGACCCCTTCAACCCCCGCGAGATCCGCGAGAGCGCCGAGCGCATTCGGGCGCTGGGCTACTTCTCGAGCGCCGAAGTCTCGGCGCGCGAGGGATCCTCGCCCGAGCAGGTTGTCGTCGACGTCGACGTGGAAGAGCAGCCGACGGGCTCGCTCGGCTTCGGGCTCAGCTATTCGGTCTCGTCGGGCGCCGCGTTCGCGGTGAACTTCTCGGAGTCGAACTTCCTCGGCCGCGGCCAGACGCTGGCCTTCGCGCTTGACACGGGCACCACGAATTCGAACTCGCGGCTGACCTTCATCGAGCCCTACTTCCTCGGCCGCGATCTGCGCTTCAGTTCGAACATCTTCTACCGCGAAAGCTCCAACGACTTCTCGGACTACTCCACCCGCACCGGCGGTCTGTCCCTGGGGCTGGAGTTCCCTGCCGGCGAGAATTCGCGGCTTGGCTTCACCGTCGGCGCCCGGTTCGACTCGCTCTTCGACGTCGATCCCGCCTCCTCGCCGATCCTGATCGCCGAGGAGGACATCGGCGACCGCTACATGGGGCTGTTCGGGGTCACCTACAGCTACGACACCCGCGCCGGCGGGCTCGACCCCACGCGGGGCGTGCTGCTGCGGTTCTCGAACGAGCTCTATGGCGGCGACGCGAGCTATCTCAAGAGCACCATCCAGGCCGTCGCAGAAGCGAAGGTCAGGAACGAGGAGGTGACGCTGCGGGCAAGCTTCGAGGGCGGCGCGATCAGCGTGATCGACGGCCAGAGCCGGGTGACCGACCGCTTCTTCGGCTCCGAGATGCGCGGCTTCGAACCGCGCGGCATCGGCCCGCGGGATCTTGACACGGCGGGCGAGGACCCGCTGGGCGGCAACTACTTTGCAGTGGCGAAGTTCGAGGCCGAGTTCCCGCTGGGCCTGCCGGAGGAATACGGCATCACCGGCGGCCTGTTCCTCGACGTGGGCACGGTGTGGGGGCTGGACGACACCGACGGCGCCGGCGGCGCGGGGTCGGTCGATGACAGCCTGCACCTGCGTGCGGCGGCCGGCTTCTCGGTCTTCTGGACCACGCCGCTCGGCCCGCTGCGGTTCAACTTCTCGACCCCGATCGAGAAGCTCGACTATGACAAGGAACAGAACTTCGACCTGTCCGTCTCGACGCGGTTCTGACCCCGTGCGCAGCCTGCTTGCCGCGGCCGCCGCGGCGGCGGGTCTGGCCGCCGTCGTGCCCGCAGCGGCGCAGGAGGGGCCGCAGCCGATCCTGACCAGCCCCGTCCTGACCATGGATCAGGACGAGCTGTTCGAGAGGTCTGCCTTCGGCCAGCGCGCCCGCCGCGAGGTCGAGGCGGCCTCGGCCGAATTCACCGCCGAGAACCGCAGGCTCGAGGCCGAGCTCGCCCAGGAAGAGCTGCGCCTTACCGAACTGCGCCCGTCGACGGACCCCGACGCGTTCCGGCAGCTGGCCGCGGAGTTCGATGCCCGCGTGGTCGAGGTGCGCCGGACGCAGGACCAGAAGGGCCGTGACCTGGCGCGTCGCCCCGAGGAGGCCCGCCAGGAGTTCTTCCGCGCGGCGATCCCCGTCCTGGCCGAGCTGGTGCGCGAGAGGGGGGCCGTCGCGATCCTCGACAGCCGCGCGGTCATCATCTCGGCCGACCTGATCGACATCACCGACGAGGCGATCCGCCGGATCGACGCAACGCTGGGCGACGGGACCGCCCCGCCTGCCGCCCCGCCGGACGCACCCTCCGACCCCGCGCCGGGCGCGCCGGCCGAGGCCGCTCCGGCTCCGCAGCCCTGAGCCCGCGCTTGCCCTGCGCGGGGGCGCTTGCTAGCAAGGGCGCGCCCGGGGGTCCGCCCAGGCCAGCGTCACGACCCGGAGGACGACGATGAACGAACAGAGCGTGGCGGCCGCCCCTGCCGAGGCCGACATCCATCTGATCCAGCGCATCATTCCGCACCGCTACCCGTTCCTTCTGATCGACAAGGTGCGCGACATCCGCGTGAACGAGGGCGCCGTCGGGATCAAGAACGTCACCTACAACGAGCCGCATTTCCAGGGGCACTTCCCGGCCGCGCCGATCATGCCCGGCGTCACGATCATCGAGGCGATGGCGCAGACCGCGGCGATCGTGGTGGGACTGTCGCTGAACACCGTCGACCGCGAGCTGCTGACCTACTTCATGTCGATCGACAATGCCAAGTTCCGCCGCATGGTGGTGCCGGGCGACGTGCTCGAGCTGCACGTCACGGTCAAGCGCGGCGGCGGCCGGGTGTGGAAGTTCCATGGCCAGGGCAAGGTCGCGGGCGCGCTGTGTGCCGAGGCCGAGTTCACCGCGATGATGGACCTCAAGGGCTGAGGCGATGGGCACAGACCCCTCCGCCCGCGTCCATCCCAAGGCCCATGTCGAGGACGGCGCCGAAATCGGCCCCGGCTGCGACATCGGCCCCTTCGCGGTGGTCGGACCGCAGGTGCGGCTTGGGGCCGGGGTGACGCTCAAGCCCCATGCGGTCGTCACCGGCGATACCGAGATCGGCGAGGGCTCGACCGTGTTCTCGTTCGCCTGCGTGGGCGAGGTGCCGCAGGACCTGAAGTTCAAGGGCGAGGCCAGCCGCCTTGTCGTGGGCCGCCGCGCCCGCATCCGCGAGGGCGCGACGCTCAACACCGGAACCGAGGGCGGGGGGGGCCTGACCAGCGTCGGCGACGATTGCCTGATCATGGCGGGCGCCCATGTCGCGCACGACTGCCGCGTCGGCAACCGGGTGATCCTGGTGAACAATGCCGCGCTGGCCGGGCACTGCGTGATCGAGGACGACGTGATCATCGGCGGTCTGTCGGGCGTGCACCAGTGGGTCAGGATCGGCCGCGGCGCGATCATCGGCGCGGTCACGATGGTCACCAACGACGTGATTCCCTACGGGCTTGTGCAGGCGCCCCGGGGCGAGCTCGACGGGCTGAACCTCGTCGGGCTGAAGCGCAAGGGCGTCCCGCGCGAGGACATCACCGCGCTTCGCGCCGCCTACCAGATGCTGGCCCAGGGCGAAGGCGCCTTCGTCGACCGCGCCCGGCGTCTCGGCGACGAGACCGGCAGCGACTACGTGCGCGAGATCGTGGCCTTCGTGCTGGGCGACAGCGACCGTTCGTTCCTGACCCCGAGATGAGCGGCGGGCTCGCCGTCATCGCGGGTGCAGGCGCGCTGCCGGGGCTGGTGCTTGCCGCCAATCACGGCGCCTGGATGGTGCGCATCGAGGGCGTCGAGGCGCAGAACCCCGGCGCCCCCGAGATCGCCGCGCGGTTCGAGGATCTGGGCGGTCTGTTCGACGCGCTCCGCGCCGAGGGGATCGAGACGGTGTGCCTTGCCGGCGCCATGGCACGGCCAGCGCTGAACCCGATGGCCTTCGACCCGAAGATGCAGGCGCTGGCGCCCCGGTTGATGGCGGCGATGAAGGGCGGCGACGATGCCCTGCTCCGGCTCGTGGTCGCGGTCTTCGAGGAAGAGGGCTTCGCCGTCCGCGGCGCGCATGAGCTGGTGGCGGGCCTGACGGCCGAGGCGGGCCTTCTGGCAGGCAGCCCGCCCGACCGCGAGGCCCGCGACGATGCCCACCGGGCGGCGGCGATCCTCGCCGCGCTGGGGCCGGTGGATGTCGGACAGGCCTGCGTCGTGGCGGGCGGGCTCTGCCTGGGGATCGAGACGATCCAGGGCACCGACGCGCTGCTGGCGCAGGTCGCCGCCACCGACCCGCGCCTGCGCCGGGGTGCACGCGGCGTGCTGGTCAAGCGCCCCAAGCCCGGGCAGGATCTGCGCGTGGACATGCCCGCCATTGGCCCTGACACCATCGCGCGGGCGGCCGAAGCGGGGATTGCCGGGGTGGTGATCGCCGCCGGGGGCGTGCTGCTCGTCGACCGCGCCGCGACGCTGGCCGCGACCGAGGCGGCGGGTCTTTTCCTGCTGGCGCAATAGCTCGCCGCCCGCGGCCCGCGCCTCAGAAGGCCCGAAATCCTCCATAGTTCGACCATCATGCGCGGGCATGCCTTTCGCCCTGAACGGGCAAGGAGAATCCGGCC
The DNA here is from genome assembly GCA_025458985.1 of Paracoccaceae bacterium. Taxonomy (GTDB): domain Bacteria; phylum Pseudomonadota; class Alphaproteobacteria; order Rhodobacterales; family Rhodobacteraceae; genus JALORM01. Next base: position 11,929 of record JALORM010000005.1, read on the forward strand.
ATGACCTTCGGACCACGGCAGACACGCGCGTCGTTCGCGGCGCTTGCGGCGGCGGCGGCGCTTGCGGCCTGCACGCCCGTCCCCGAACAGACGCCGATGCAGCAGCACGTCAACCGCGTCGCGGGGGCAGAGATTGCAACTGTGCATTGCCCCGGCTATGGAGGCTACGCCTCGGTCGCGCAGATGCGGGCGGATGCGTCGCGCAACTGGCAGCAGGCGCAGGCGATGGGGGCGACCGACGCCGACCTGCAGGCCGCGCGGCGGCTGGTGGAGACGCAGTTCCTGACCGGAGAATTGGCGGTTGGCACGATCGAGACCTGTCAGCGCCTCATCAACACGCTTGCCTGGGTTGGTGCCACGCCAACCTCTTGAGTGATGGCACAGCGCTTCTACCTTCTGGCCGGCGAGCCTTCGGGCGACCGGCTCGGGGCGGCGCTGATCGCAGGGCTGCGCCAGCTTCAGCCCAAGGTCGAGGTCGCCGGGGTCGGCGGCCCGGCGATGGAGGCCGAGGGGCTGAAGAGCCTCTTTCCGATGTCGGACCTGTCGGTGATGGGTCTGGCCGAGGTGATCCCGCGCTATCCCGCGCTGCGCCGGCGGCTTGACGAGGCCGTGCGGTCGGTTGCGGCGATGCGGCCCGACGCGCTTGTCACCATCGACAGCCCGGACTTCTCGCTGAGGCTGGCAGGTCACGCCCGGCTGACGCGGCCGACCCTGCGCACGATCCACTACGTCGCGCCCTCGGTCTGGGCCTGGCGGCCGGGGCGGGCGAAGAAGATGGCGCGGGTCATCGACCATGTGCTGGCGCTTCTGCCGTTCGAGCCGCCCTACATGGAGGCCGCCGGGATGACCTGCGACTTCGTCGGCCACCCCGTCGTGGCCGAACCGCAGGCCACGCCGGCCGAGGCCGCCGCCTTCCGCGCCGCCCACGGCATCGCCCCCGGGGCGGCGGTCGTGCTGGCGCTGCCCGGATCGCGCGAGGCCGAGGTGGCCCGTCTTGGCCCGAGCTTCGGCGAGACGCTGGCCCGTGTGGCGGTGGCCGAGCCCGGACTGCGGGTGGTGGTTCCGGCGGTTGCGCACCTCGCCGACCGGGTGCGCGCCGCGGTTGCGGGCTGGCCGGGACAGCCGGTGGTGATCGATGCGCGCGCCGACGATGGCAGCGCCAAGCGCGCCGCCTTCGGCGCGGCCGACGCGGCGCTGGCCGCCTCGGGCACGGTGTCGCTGGAACTGGCCGCAGCCGGGGTGCCGATGGTCATCGGCTACGACGTGTCACCGCTGACCTGGGCGGTGATGAAGCGGCTGGTGCGGGTCGATACGGTGACGCTGGTGAACCTGGTCAGCGAGACCCGCACGGTCCCCGAGTTCCTCGGGCCCGCCTGCCGACCCGAACCGATGGCGGGCGCCTTGCTGGCGCTGCTGCACGACCCTGCCGCCAGGGCGGCCCAGGAGGCCGCGCTGGCGCTGACGATGGAGCGGCTCGGGCGCGGGGGCGAGCCGCCGGGCCTGCGCGCCGCGCAGTCGGTGCTGACCCATTGCCGCCCGCACGCCCGCTGACCGGCGGCGTGATCGACCGCTCCGCCTTGCTCCGGCCGCTTGCGCGGCGTCCCGGCCGGGGCTATGGCGCGGGCGCATGACCAAGCCTCAGCCCCCCGCCAGCCCGCCACCCGGCCCCGATCCGGTGTTCATCCTCGTGCGCCCGCAGATGGCCGAGAACATCGGCGCTGCGGCACGGGGCATGCTGAACTTCGGGCTCGACCGGATGCGCCTCGTGGCGCCGCGCGACGGCTGGCCCAGCCCGAAGGCGGTGGCCATGGCCTCGGGCGCGGGCCGGGTGCTCGACGGGGCGGGTCTGCACGAGACGGTCGCGGGGGCCGTCGCCGACTGCCATGTGGTCTATGCCACGACTGCCCGCCCGCGCGAGGCGACGAAGGCCGTGCTGAGCCCGGCCGAGGCGATGGCCGAGGCGCACGCCCATGCCGCTGCGGGGCGGCGGGTCGGCGTGCTGTTCGGGCCGGAACGCGCGGGCCTCGAGAACGACGACCTGATCCATGCGACGTCGCTTGTGACCGTGCCGGTCAACCCTGCCTTCCCGTCCCTGAACCTTGCCCAGTGCGCGCTGCTGATGGGCTATGAGTGGCGCCGGCAGGGCGAGGCCGACCTTCCGCCGGGCGACCCCATCGACCTCGCCCCCCGCCACGAAGTCGACCGCCTGGCCGCGCACTGGGAAGAACGGCTCGACACGGCCGGTTTCTTTTTCCCCGAGACCAAGGCCGAAGGCATGAAGCGCAACCTGCGCAACCTCTGGAGCCGCCTGCCCCTGACCCGCGCCGACGTGCAGACGCTCCACGGTGCCCTGCGCCAGCTCGTCCGCCGGCGCGACGGTCCCTGACGGCCGCCCGTTACCGCCCGGGCAGCGGGCGCAGGGTGGCGCGTTCGACGATCCGACAGGGGAAAAGCCGTGCCTCGGCTGGCAAGGCAGGGTCCTCGGCGGCGGCAAGCGCGAGGTCGACCGAGGCGGCGATGATCTCGGGCACCGGCTGGCGGATGGTCGTCAGCCCGATCAGCGGCCAGCCCGCCATCTCCATGTCGTTCACGCCCAGAAGGCCGACGTCGCCCGGCACGTCGAGCCCGGCGTCGCGCAGCGCGCTCATCGCGCCGATGGCGATGACATCGTCGCCGCAGAAATAGGCCTCGGCCGGGGGGCCTGCCGCCAGCAGGCGCCGCATCTCGGCGCGGCCTGCCTCGAACGAATAGTCGGCCGCGAAGCTTGTCGTGGCGGCCAGCCCCTGGCGTGCTGCGCCCGACAGGAAGCCGTGGCCGCGGTCTTCGGTCGAGGTCGCGGCCCGCGGCCCGCCCAGGAAGGCGACGCGCCGGTAGCCGCGCGCGGCCAGCGTGCGCGCGGCGATGCGGCCGCAGGCGACGTTGTCGATGCCGGCCAGGTGCACTTCGGGCGCCGCGCTGCGGCGGCCGAAGGAATGGACCGTGGGCAGCCCCGCCGCGCGGAAGGCGGCCGCAAAACCCGGCGGCAGGGTCGAAGAGGCGACGATCACCGCATCGACCGAATAGGACCTCAGCAGCGCGACGGGCGCGGCGGGGTCGGTCTCGCCGGAGAGGTTCACCAGAAGCGGGCGCTGGCCGCGCTCCTGCAGGGCGCGGGTGAAGCGGTCGAAGACTTCCAGGAACACCGGGTTGTGGAAGTTCGTGGCGACGAGTCCGATCAGCCGCGTCCGCCCGGTGGACAAGGCCGAGGCCAGCGCGCTCGGCGCATAGCCGAGCTCGGCGGCGGCGCGCTCGATCCGGGCGCGCGTCGCCGGCGCGACCGAGGCGCCGGGCGTGAAGGCACGCGACACGGCCGAGCGTGACACGCCTGCCCGTTCCGCCACCTCGCGCAGGGTCACCGCCATCGCCCGGCCTCCGCTTGCCCGCGCCGATCCTGCCTGCGCGCGCCGGCGGCTGCAACCGGTTGCAGTCTCCGCCCGTCCTCAGCCGCCGCGCAGGCGCGCTGTGGCAGCCGGATCGACCGTCCCATCGGTCAGCGCGACGCCGAAGAGCGCGGCCGCCTGGTCCGCCGTATAGCG
>JALORM010000224.1 GCA_025458985.1 Paracoccaceae bacterium
TGCCGTAGGCGAGGAAGAAATCCTCGAGCGGCATCTCGCGCCGGGCCTCGCCCCGGCGCAGGTGCAGCACGGCGCCCATCGCGATCAGCGCCGGAGGCCCGTCGCCGATGGGGCTTCCGTTGGCGATGTTGCCGCCGAGGGTGGCCGCGCCCCGCACCTGTTCGGACCCATACCGGCGCAGCAGTTCGGCGAAAGAGGGATGGCTGTCCGCCACCGCCGCCCGCAAGGCGGCGATGGTGACGCCCGCGCCGATCCGCAGCCGGTCGCCCTGCCGCTCGATCCGCTGGAGGTCCGCGCAGCGGCCGAGGAAGGCCACCGGGGCAAGCTCGCGCAGCTGCTTGGTCACCCACAGGCCCACGTCCGTCGCCCCGGCGATCAGCGTCGCGTCGGGATGGGCGAGGTACCAGGCGGCAAGCGCGTCGGCGCTGCGCGGGGCGACGGCGCCGCCGTCGGTCTGGGGCAGGTCCGCCAGCGCCCCGGCATCCGCCGAGATCCATGCGGGCACCGGCGCCCCGGCCGCGGCCTCGGCCGCACGGACGATCGGGGCATAGCCGGTGCAGCGGCACAGGTTCCCCGCCAGCTGGTCGTCATGGTCGCGCCGACCATTGAGGTGGGCGACCACCATCGAGACGGCGAAGCCCGGCGTGCAGAACCCGCATTGCGAGCCGTGATGGTCGACCAGCGCCGCCTGCACCGGGTGCGGCGTGCCGTCCGGCCCCGCCAGCCCCTCGACCGTGCGCACCGCCTTTCCGTGCAGCTGCGGCAGGAACAGGATGCAGGCGTTCAGCGCCCGCGTGCCCGCGGCGTCGGTCACCATCACCGTGCAGGCGCCGCAGTCGCCCTCGTTGCAGCCTTCCTTGGTGCCGGTCAGCCCCCGCGTCTCGCGCAGCCAGTCGAGCAGGGTCCGCAGCGGGGGTTCGCCCGCAGCCGTGACCGTCTCTCCGTTCAGAAGAAACGTGGCCTCCATGTCGATGCAATCCGCCGCGGTACCGTGCCTTCGGGTTCCCGGCGGGCCGTCGATGCGGCGTAGACAGCGCGCCCCCGTATCCGGATTGCGATGAAAGCGCGCCGAAGGGGGTTTGACAAGGCCCTTGGCGCAGACCGGGCCGGCGGATATGGATTGCGCCAGGGTTGGGGCAGTGTTGAGAACGGTCGCGAGGGCAGGGCCCCGGGCCGTCTGGAAAGGAACGGATGGCTATGCACACGACCGCTGCCGCGCTCTGCGCGATGGTTCTCCTCGCCGCTGCCGGCTCGGCGGCGCAGGCCCAGAGCGCCAAGATCAGCTTCGGCGACGATTCCAGCGAGTACGCCCGCGACGGCGAATGCGATGATCCCCGGTTCACCGGCGAGGGCATGGCGCGGGACCTGTCGGATGACAACATCAGCCGCGACGCGACCGACTGCCGCGAGATGTACCAGGGCGGGATGATCCGTCCCGTGCGCACCAAGGCCGAGACGAGCACGACGGAGTGTGCCTCGATCGACTATGGCGACGACAGCTCGCAATGGGCGCGCGACAACGAATGCGACGATCCCCGCTTCGTGGGCGAGGGCACGCATTCGATCAAGAACATGGAAGACCTGCGCGCGGACGCCAGCGATTGCCGGCGGCTCTGCGAGGCAGGCTCGGTCTGGCTCAAGTAAGGCGACGCTTCGGGCTTTGAGGAGGCGTGCACGGCGCCTGGGTCCAGCTTCCGGCCGCGGGCGAAGGATCGCGCCGCGGCCGGGGTCGTCAAGTCCGCGTCACATGCGCGAAAGCCAGTCGTCCACTTCGCGGCGGACCTCGTCCTTCGACTTGCCGTACCTCTCCTGGATCATGCCTTCGAGCTTCTCGCGGTTGCCCTCGGCGCGGTCCATGTCGTCGTCGGTGAGCTTGCCCCATTGGATCAGGGCATTGCCCTTGAACTGCTTCCATTTGCCTTCGACTTGATCCCAGTTCATGGCGTGTCTCCTTGCGTTTGCACCTATGCGCCGTAAACGCCGGCTGCGTGGCGCGGGTTCCTTGCGCGCCTGACCGCCGGGCCCCGGGACCGGTGCGACTGGCGGCTTCCCGCGCCCCGGCAAGCCCTGCGGGCCTCCGACCGTGGCAGGTCCGGAATTCCCCACCTTGCCGGCCAGCGGCGCGGTGATAGGAAGGCGGCTTTCCTCGACACGGGACATTGCAAGATGGATACCTTCACGCTTTTCAAGACACTTCACGTTGCCGCCGCCATCGTCTGGATCGGCGGCGGCGTCACCCTCGCGGTCGGCGGCGCGGTCGCGCGCCGGTCGGGCAGCGCAGCGCAGTTCGTGGCCGTCGGGCGGCTGGTGGCGCTCCTCGGGCCGCGGGTTTTTCTGCCGGCCAGCATCGCGACCCTGGTCTTCGGCCTGCTGATGGTCTGGACCGGCGGGCTTGCCTGGGACGCCTGGCTGGTCCTCGGCCTTGCCGGGGCCGTGGCGACCGCGCTCTTCGGCACCTTCGTGCTGAAGCCCCGCGCCGAGGCCATCGGCATCGTCGCCGGCGTCCCCCACCGCCGCGAGGATGCGGTCCGCCTGACCGCCGATCTGCTGCGGCTTGCCTCGGTCGACTATGTGATCCTCTTCACGGTCGTCACGCTGATGGTGGTCAAGCCCGGCTGGTCGGATACTGGCCTGCTGGCCGGCATGGCCGCGCTTGCGGGGGCAAGCGCCGCAGTACTTCTCGCCCTGCAGTCGCGCCGGCCCGCCGCCGTCTGCTGAGCGGCCCGGGCGGCCGGCCCGGGCAGGCTGCCGAGGCTTCCAACTGCCCGAACGCCCGCGCTAGGATCGGGGCGCCATGACCGCGCCCCGATTCATCCATCTCCGCGTCCATACCGAGTATTCGCTGCTGGAAGGCGCGGTGCCGGTCAAGAAGCTTCCCGAGATGGCGAAGGCAGCCGGAATGCCGGCCGTGGCGGTGACAGACACCAACAACATGTTCTGCGCGCTCGAGTTCTCGGTCGGCGCCAGGGCAGCGGGCGTGCAGCCCATTCTCGGCTGCCAGGTCTCGCTGGCCTACGAGGCGGCCGATCCCGGCGGCCGCCCGAGAGATCCCGCGCCGGTGGTGCTGCTGGCGCAGGACGAGGCGGGCTATCTCAACCTGCTCAAGCTCAACTCCTGTCTCTACCTCGGCAAGGAAGGTCAGCTGCCGCATCTGACGCTGGACGAGATCGAGGCCCGCTCGGGCGGTCTCATCTGCCTGACCGGGGGGCCGGACGGGCCACTCGGGCGGCTTCTGCGCGCGGGCCAGGCGGCCAAGGCCGAAGCGCTGGCCCGGCGCCTGTCGGCCGCGTTCCCCGGCCGACTGTACGTCGAGATTCAGCGCCACCCCGGCGAGGCGGGCGCCCTGCCCGAGGCCGAGCGCCAGACCGAGCGCGGCCATGTCGAGATGGCCTACGCCCTCGGTCTTCCGCTCGTCGCCACCAACGACGTCTATTTCCCCAAGGCGAAGATGTTCGAGGCGCACGACGCGATGATCTGCATCGCCGAGGGCGCCTATGTCGACCAACAGGCGCCGCGCCGCCGCCTGACCCCGCAGCACCACTTCAAGTCGGCCGACGAGATGGCGGCGCTGTTCGCCGACCTGCCCGAGGCCTGCGAGAACACCGTCGAGATCGCGCGCCGCTGCGCCTACGCCGCCACGAAGCGCGCCCCGATCCTGCCCCGCTTCGCCGAGAACGAGGTCGAGGAACTGCGCCGGCAGGCGCGCGAGGGGCTGGCCGAGCGGCTTGCCGTCATCCCCCATGCCGCGCCGGTCGCGGACTACGAGAAGCGGCTCGACTTCGAGCTGGGCGTGATCGAGCAGATGGGGTTCCCGGGCTACTTCCTGATCGTGGCCGACTTCATCAAGTGGGCAAAGGCGCAGGGCATCCCCGTCGGCCCTGGCCGCGGTTCGGGCGCGGGGTCTCTCGTCGCCTACGCGCTGACCATCACCGACCTCGACCCTCTGCGCTATTCGCTGCTGTTCGAACGCTTCCTGAACCCAGAACGGGTGTCGATGCCCGACTTCGACATCGACTTCTGCATGGACCGCCGGGAAGAGGTGATCCGCTACGTCCAGGAGAAGTACGGGCGCGAGAAGGTGGGCCAGATCATCACCTTCGGCGCGCTTCTGTCGAAGGCCGCCGTCCGCGACGTGGGCCGCGTGCTGCAGATGCCCTACGGGCAGGTCGACAAGCTGTCGAAGATGATCCCGCTGGAAGGGGTGAAGCCCGTCAGCATCGAACAGGCGCTGGCCAGCGAGGAA
>JALORM010000225.1 GCA_025458985.1 Paracoccaceae bacterium
GACATCACCGCCCGCACGCAATCGATCCTGGCCAATGCCGACCATATCCGGGCGCTGCCCGTCGACGGCATCACGGTCAACATCCCCGACTCGTGGTTCGCGATGGGGCCGGGCCATGTCACCGACGCAGACGACGTGCGCGGCTGGCTGGCTCCGCTGTCGGGCTTCAACGCGGGCATGCAGAACCACCTGCTCCTGACCGTGGACGCGCCCGGCGCGCTGACCGACGACGCGGCCTGGGGACAGGTCGCCGCGAACATCCGTATCCTGGCGCAAGAGGCGGCCGCGGCGGGCTTCGCCGGGATCATGATCGACAACGAGGAGTATCGCGGCCAGTTCCAGGACTGGACCGCCGGCAATGCCGAGGGCCTGACGCTTGCCGCGGCAGAGGACCTGATCGCGGCGCGCGGCCGGGCCATCGGCGAGGCCATCGCGGCAGGCTTTCCCGGCGGTTCGGTGATGGTCATGCACGGGCCCTACCTGTCGGTGCCCGAGACGGAGGGCCGCCTGCCCGCTGCCGGGCTGCAGGCGGGGGGCGCGCAGCTGCAGGAGCTGCGGGGCCCGTTCTTCACCGGCATCGCCGAGGGCCTCGGGCCGCAGGGGCGCATGATCGACGGGGGCGAGCTTTATGCCCTGCGGTCGGCGGGCGACTTCGCCGCCTCGTTCGCCTACCGCGACGGGGCGCTCGGCGGCCTGATCGACTGGCAGATCGACGACGACCTGAGGCGGGACTGGGCGGCGCGGATCGACCAGGGCCACATGGTCTATACCGACGAGTTTCCCGCAGGCTACGACCAGACGCCCGACAGCCTCGTGCAGACGCTTCTGGCCGCGCTCGACCACTCCGAGGGAATGGTCGTCCTCTATTCGGATTCCGACACCGTCGGCTGGCTCGACCCGACCGCGGCGGACCCCGCCTGGCTTGCGGCGCTGGACGAGGTCGCCGCCCGCCGCATGGCGACCCTGACGGGAACCGAGGGCAACGACACGCTTGCAGGACAGGCGGGCGCAGACCGGATCCTCGGCCTTGGCGGCGACGATGTCCTGCGGGGCATGGACGGGAACGACGCACTTCTGGGCGGCGCCGGCCGCGACCGGCTGGGCGGCGGCAACGGCAACGACACGCTCGACGGCGGGGCCGGCGACGACCGGTTCTGGGGCGGTGCCGGGGCCGATGTCTACGTGTTCGGCAGCGGCGCCGGGGCCGACACGATCCACGACTTCGACCGCACGCGGGACGACCTTGTCCTCTCCTCGGGCGAATGGCTGGGCACGGTGCAGACGCCGCAAGGCCGGGTTTTCGAACATTCCGGCGGGACCGTGCTGCTTGCCGGGGTCTGGAACTACCTGCCCGACGACTGGATGGGCTGAGGGGCCACCCTACTGCCCGGCGGCCGCGTCGAACCCGCGCAGCAGCGCCGCCTGGGCTGCGGCCTGAAGGTCGGGGCATGCTTCATGTCAGCAGGCCGAGGGTCGCTCCTACGGGCTGCCCCGGCCTTTTCTTCGACCGCCCGCCATGCGGGCAGGCCGCGCGGCGGTGCCCGCGGGTGTAGCGCGGCTGCAAGTCGACCGAGGTATACGTCTGCCCGGCGTTTACTCGGGCGGCGGAGGCCCTAGGGTCGGCACGACACGCCCGAGGGTTCCCGGATGCCGCCGATCGAAGACCACCCGCTGCGCTACGCGCTTGCCAACGAGCTGCATGCCCGGCCGTTCCCGTCGCTGGCCGCGCCGTCGCGGGCGGCGTTCCTTGCGATCAAGCAGCCGACCACGGCCGCCGCCCGCGACCGCGCGGCGGACCGGGCGCATCTGCTGAGCCTGCTTGACCGCTACGGCGCCCAGCACCCGCAGCCCGGGGCGACCCACTGGTTCGGCGAGCTCGGCCGGCACCGGCTGAAATGGGAAAGCCATACCGAATTCGTGACCTACACCATCTTCAGCGACGGCGTGGCCGAACGCCCGTTCGACCCGTCGACCTTCGGCCTCTTCCCCGAGGACTGGCTGGCCGAGGCGCCGGGCGTGCGGATCACCTCGGCCCTGATCCGGGTCGAGAGGATCGGCGAGCCCGATGAGGTCGCCCGCAAGCTCGACGACTGGTTCGTGTCGGAAAGCCTTGCCGCCAGCACGGTCCTGGATGGCGCGGCGGTGATCGCGGGCGACTTCCGCATCGACCCGGCCGGCCACATGCGCTTTGCCGTCTTCGTGCGGCCCGATACCGGTCCGCGCCGGGTCGGGCGGATCGTGCAGCGGCTGTGCGAGATCGAGACCTACAAGACGATGTCGATGCTGGGCCTGTCGCGGGCGCGCGAGCTTTCAGGGCGGATGGGCGCGCTCGACGGCGAGCTGACCGCCCTTGTCGGCGACATGACCGGCACCATCGCGCGCCCCGATGCGATGCTGAAGCAGCTTCTCAGCATCTCGGCCCAGCTCGAGAACATGATCGCGAAGTCCTCGTTCCGCTTCGGCGCGACCGGCGCCTACGAGGCGCTGGTCAACCAGCGCATCGCGGTCCTGCGCGAGGAACGCTACAGTGGCCGCCAGACCTTCGCCGAGTTCATGGCCCGCCGCTTCGACCCGGCCATGCGCACGGTGAAGTCGACCGAGGGCCGCCTGCAGGCCACCGCGCAGGCCGCCCAGCGCGCGGGCGAGCTGCTGCGCACCCGGGTCGACGTGGAACGATCGGCCCAGAACCAGCAGCTGCTTGAAAGCATGGACCGCCGCGCCGACCTGCAGCTCAAGCTCCAGAAGACGGTCGAGGGGTTCTCGGTCGTGGCGATCAGCTACTACGCGATGAACCTTCTGGCCTACCTCGTCTACCCGCTGGCCGAGCCGGCGGGGATGAGCAAGGGCCTGATTACCGCGATCCTCACCCCGCCGGTCGTGCTGCTCGTGTGGCTGGTGATCCGCCGGATCCGGCAGACGGTCGAGTAGCCGCCACCGGCAAGGCCGCAGGCGTGCCCTGCCTCAGCCGAGCCAGCGGTCGTAGTCGCTGACCAGCAGATGCCGCGGCGCTTCGTCCTCCTCGACCTCGGCAAAGCGGCCGATCGGTTCGCGGAAGATGTTGTCCGTCAGGTCGTCGTTGACCGTCGAGACCTCGCCGATCAGCACGTCGCCGCCCTCGCCCCAGAAGGCGTGCCAGTCGCCCGGCATCAGGGTGACGCTTTCGCCCGGGGCGAGGCGCAGCTTCTCGCCCGGGCCGTAGGGCCGGGCCACGCCGTCGCACCAGACCGTGCCGCCACGGCCGCCGTCGTAGCCGCCTGCGTCGTCCGATCCGCAAAGCTCGATCACCAGCGTGGCGCCGCCGCGGTTGATGATGTCTTCGGCCTTGATGACGTGGGTATGCATCGGCGAAAGCTGGTCCCGGCGCGAGATCAGGAGCTTCTCGGCATAGGCCATCCCGCCGCCGCGCTGGAGGTCGGCCAGCCGCCCGTTCCGCAGCGTGAAGAGGAACAGGCCGAGGTCGTCGAACCGGCCCTGGCCGTAGTCGGTGATGTCCCAGCCCATCCGCGCCTCGGCGACGCGGGTGGCGGGCGCCTTCGCGCGGAATTCGTCGGGCGTCCACCAGGCGAAGGGCGGCAGCACGAAGCCGAAGCGGGCGATCATGTCCTCGGCCTCGGCCATGATCTGGTTGATCCGGGAACGCTTCATCGGGGGGCCTCGCAAGTGGATCGGTCATGCCGTCCGGGCTGTCATGCCCTGCACGGAGCCGCCGCGCAAGCTCAGCCCGCGGCCCAGGCGTCCAGCAAAGCGGCCAGTTTGGCCCAGTCGGTGTACTCCCGGTCCTGCCCCGCCGCCGGTTCGGCCTCGCCCTTGCTGCGCGCGATCCAGCGCATCGCCCAGCTTCGGAAGAAGTCGTATTCGCCGAAGCGGAAAGCGCCCGCGACATGCTCGACCCGGCCGGGCGTCCAGCCGGTTTCGGCCGTGAACGTCGCCAAGCAGTCGCCCAGACCCGTCCAGTCCTTGGCGTCGTCCCCCGCCGCGGCGAGCGAAACCGACAGGAACAGCGTCGGCATCCCCGCCAGCGCCGCCGCGTTCTCCTTCGCGAAGGAGACGAGCGCCTTCTGGAAGGCCCCTAGGTGGACAGACCCGGCAAGGACGGCCCGGTCGAAGCGGCCGAGATCCAGCCCCTCGGCATCCTCGGCGCACATCAGTTCCACCGCATGGCCCGCGTCCGCCAGCCGGTCGGCGGCGAAACGGGCGATCTTGCGGGTCTGGCCC
>JALORM010000226.1 GCA_025458985.1 Paracoccaceae bacterium
GCCCGGGCCGCGGTGGAGCGGCACCTCGACTACGTGCGCGAGGCGCTGACGGCCGAGCGCCGGGCCGAGCGCAACGAGGCGATCGCGCAGAAGCGGCTGGTGCACGAACAGGGCCGCTGACCTCCCGCGTGCCCCCCAACGGCAAAGGCCCGGCGCGGGGCCGGGCCTTGGAGCGAGTCGGCCGTGAGGACGCCCGCCGTCAGTGCAGCTTGGCCTCGACCTCGCGGATCGAGTCCTCGATCAGCCGGTTCGACCGGTCTGCGGTCATCGCCTTCGCGATGGCATCGCCGGCAGCCGCCACGGCGACCTGCACCGCACGGTCGCGCACTTCGCGCACGGCCGAGGCCTCGGCCGAGGCGATCTGGTCCTCGGCGGCGGCGAGGCGCCGCGCCATCGATGCCTGCAGCGTGGCCTTGGCCTCCTCCGCGGCGTTGGCGGCCTCTTCCCGGGCCTGGCGCACGATGCGCTCGGCCTGTTCGGCCACCTCGCGCTGCTTGCGCTCATACCCCGCCAGAAGCTTCTGCGCCTCTTCACGCAGCGCCCGCGCCTCGTCGAGGTCGGCCCGGATCTGCGCCGCCCGCTTGTCCAGGAGGCCCGTGAGCATCCCCGGCACCTTGAAGTAGACCAGGACGCCGACGAACAGCAGGAACGAGATCAGCACGATGAAGTCGGTGTTCTTCAGCGAGAAGAACGGCTTGTCGCCCGCTGCCAGCGCAGGCGTTGCGGCAAGGACAAGGACGGCCAGTGTGGAGACAATGCGCATCGGCCTCATCCTTTCAGCCGGGCGTTGACCGCGGCCTCCACCGTCTTGGGGTCGGCACTGGCGCCGAGCGCCGCCACGATCTCGCCGGCGGTTGCGCGCGCCACCTGCGTCACGCTGTCGAGCGCCGAGGCGCGGATTTCGCCGATCCGCTTTTCGGACTCGGCCGCGCGGGCCGCGATCTCGGCGTTCGCCTTTGCGGTCGCGGCGTCGAGTTCTGCCTGGATCTCGGCGCGGGTCTCGGCGGCGATGCGTTGCGCTTCCGCGCGGGCGTCGGCCAGCGCCTTCTGGTAGGCCTTTTCGGCCTCGACCGCCCGCAGCTTCAGCTCTTCCGCCGCGACGAGGTCGTTGGTGATCGTGCCCTTGCGCTCGGCCAGGACCGATCCGATCCGGGGCAGCGCCACGCGCGACAGCACGAAGTACAGCACGACCAGCGTGACCAGAAGCCAGAAGATCTGGTTCGGGAAGGTCGTGAAGTCGAGCTGCGGCATCCCTGGACCCGCGGCGTGACCCGCGGCCTCGGCGCCATGCGCGGCGGCTTCTGTGGTTTCGGTCGCCATCGCGTCCTCCGTCAATCCTCGTCCCCCGGGCGGGTCATGCCCCGCCCGGACGTGCGGAACCGAGAACTCAGACGGCGAACATCAGCAGAAGCGCGACGAGGAACGCGAAGATCCCCAGCGCTTCGGCGAAGGCGATGCCGATGAACAGCGTCGCGGTCTGGCTGGCGGCGGCAGACGGGTTGCGCAGGGCGCCCGCCAGGAAGTTGCCGGCCACGTTGCCCACACCTAGGGCGGCGACGCCGGCGCCGAGGCCCGCGATGCCTGCGCCGATGAACTGGCCGAGTTGAGCGATATCGCCTTCCATGGGTCTGTCTCCTGTCTGGAAAGATGGGTGGGGGCGGCGCCCCCGGATGTCAGTGATGGGGGTGCAGCGCGTCCTTGAGATACACGCAGGTGAGGATGGTGAAGACGTACGCCTGGATGATTGCCACCAGGACCTCGAGCGCGTAGATCGCGACGACACCGAGGATCGCGATGGGCGCAACCAGCGCCACCTGGGCGAAGCCCGCGAACACCTTCAGCACCGCGTGGCCGGCCATCAGGTTGCCTGCAAGACGGATGGAATGGCTGACCGGCCGGACGAAGTACGAGACCAGCTCGATCACTGCCAGGATGGGCCGCAGCGCCAGCGGCGCGCTCGACACCCAGAAGAGGCTGAGGAACCCGGTGCCGTTCTTCACGAAGCCCAGGACGGTCACGAAGATGAAGACGCCGAAGCCGAGGACGGCGGTGACCGCGATATGCGAGGTCGTGGTGAACGACATCGGCAGCAGGCCCAGTAAATTCGAGAAGACGATGAACACGAACAGAGTCATGATCAGCGGGAAGTACTTGAGCCCGTCCTTGCCGGTGACGTCCTCAACCATCTTGTAGACGAAGCCGTAGGCCAGTTCGGCGACCGACTGGGTGCGCGTCGGAATGATCGCGCGGCCGCGGGTCCCGACGACCAGAAGCAGCACCGCCGCCAGGACCGCCAGCGCCATCCACAGCGTCGCGTTCGTGGGGGTGTACCAGCTGATCGTCTCGCCGCCGAACAGCGGCTTGATGATGAACTGGTCCATCGGATCGAATTCGAGCGCGCCGCCTGCCTCTTCCGCCACGTCCCTAACCCTTCTCGTCCCGCGCGGCCTTGCGGACCGCCTCTTCCTGCGCCTCCCGGGCCGTGCCCAGCATCGTCTTGATGCCGGCCGCGAGGCCCAGGAGGATGAACAGCACCAGGAACCAGGGACGCGTCCCGAGGACCGCGTCGATCCCGTACCCGATGCCGAGGCCGATCAAGATGCCGGCCACCAGCTCGATCACCATCCGCCAGGCAAGCTGCGCCCCCGAATAGTGCTCGTCCATGCGGGGCCCCGGCTCCTGAGCCTTCTTCGCCGCCCTGATCCGGTCGTCGAGCGCCTTCAGGCGGTCCTCGTCGCGCGGATCGGCCATGCGAAAGCCTCCATGGACAGTCGCCGGTGTGCTACCTGCGGGCGCGGAGCGAGTCAAGCCGGCCGGCGGATGGCCAAGTCTATGGCTCGATTGCATTTTTTCACGACCGGCCGACTGGCCGCAGGCGGTCGGGTGGCTCCGGGGCGGGATTCCGGGGGCGCGGGCATATTCAACCTTCCGGTTGACGGTTTTGCCACTTGCGGCGCAGAGATGCCCGGATGGACAAGCTTGACGCCGCCTTCGCCGCCCTCGCCGACCCGACCCGCCGGGCGATCCTGACGATGCTTCTGGAAGACGACATGGCCGTGACCGACGTGGCCGAGCCCTTCGACATGTCGCTGGCCGCCATTTCCAAGCACCTCTCGATCCTTGCTGCCGCAGGGCTCATCAGCCAGGAGAAGCGCGGCCGGGTGAAGTGGTGCAAGCTCGAACCGGACGCGCTCAAGGACGCCTCGGTCTGGATGCAGGGCTTCGGCCAGTTCGAACCGGTGAACCTCGACGCGTTCGAGAGGTTCCTCGCGGCCGAGCTGGGCGGGGCCGAGGCTGACGAGGAAGGGGCTGCTCAGGCCCCGTAGCCGTTGCGGGGGGGCGGTGCCCAGCCCCGGGGCGGTGCCGCCGGGGCCAAGGTCTCGACCAGCAGCGGAAAGCAGGCGGCGGTGTCCGAGGAATGCTCGGCCGAGCAGTCGCCCCCCGGGCAGGCCGACAGCGCGGCAAGAAGGTCGATCTCGGCGAAGAACTCCAGGTGATCGCCCGGGCGGACCGGCGAGGCCTTCATGAAGTACTGCCCGGTGTCGCGCGTGAAGCCGGTGCACATGAAGACGTTGAGCACGTCGTGGACATGCCCCTCGGCCTCGGCCAGCGGCAGCCCGGTTTCGGCTGCCAGCGCGCGGGTCAGGTTCGAATGGCAGCAATGGTGGTAGTTGCCCCCCGACAGCAGCCGGTGCGTGTAGGGGTCGCAGCGGGTGCCGATCACGTCGTGGACGCTGCCCCCGAAGGAATCGAAGCCGTACCAGTCCAGCGTGTCGTCCGTGATCGTGGCCATCGGGCGCAGGAAGGGCAGGCACGACCACATCCGGTCACCCGTAGACAGGTGGGTGCCGTGCAGCGCGCGGGTCTTGCCGGAATAGAACCGCTCGGACAGGTCGGCGGCGTTCCACAGGTTCAGGTCGCCGACCTGGGGGCCTTTGGTGCAGGCGATGCGGAAGAAATGTCCGGCGGGCACGCGGAACATGCGCGCCTCGCGCGGGGGCACGAGGACCTCACCGGTCTTGTGCGCGCCGGCGCGGGCGGCGCGGAGGCCGGCGAGGTCGGGCCGGGGCAGCGTATCGACAGGATAGCAGATCACCGGCGCCACAGCGCGGCGGGCGTCTGCGTCGGCGGGCGCAGGGCTTTCGGGGAGGTCAGGCTTCACGGGGCGGGCTCCTGCGGTTTGCGCCGCATCAAGGCGTGTTGCGGA
>JALORM010000227.1 GCA_025458985.1 Paracoccaceae bacterium
GCGCTTCAACGCCGTGATGGCGGGGCTTGCCTCGTCGGTCGCGGGCTCGGACACCGCGCCGCGGCTGCTGGCGGGCACCGGGTCCGACAAGACCCACCTCCTCGTGGTGCTGACTTCGGAGCGCGGCCTCTGCGGCGGCTTCAACTCGACCATCGTGCGTCTGGCAAAAGCACGCATCGCCGACCTCCAGGCTGCCGGAAAGACCGTCAAGATCCTGACCGTCGGCAAGAAGGGCCGCGAACAGCTAAAGCGCGACTACGCGAGCCTCTTCGTCGGCCATGTCGACCTGAGCCAGGTCAAGCGCGTCGGCTACGACACCGCCGCCGGGATCGCCCGCGATGTGCTCGACCGCTTCGACGCGGGCGAATTCGACGTGGCGACGATCTTCTTCAACACCTTCCGCTCGGTGATCGCGCAGGAGCCGACGGCCCAGCAGATCATCCCCGCCTCGTTCGAGGCGGGCGGCGCCGAGGCGCGGCTTTACGACTACGAGCCCAGCGAGGAAGGCATCCTTGCCGACCTGCTGCCGCGCGGCGTCGCGACGCAGCTCTTCACCGCGCTGCTGGAGAATGGCGCCTCGGAACAGGGCGCGCGGATGACCGCGATGGACAACGCCACCCGCAACGCGGGCGACATGATCGACCGGCTGACCATCGTCTACAACCGCTCGTCGAAATCATTTCGGGCGCCGAGGCGCTCTGACCGAACCGGAGACCGACAGATGGCAGAAGCTAAGGGCAAGGTGACGCAGGTGATCGGCGCCGTCGTCGACGTTCAGTTCGACGGCCACCTCCCCGCGATCCTCAACGCGCTCGAGACTGACAACAACGGCAAGCGGCTGGTGCTGGAAGTGGCGCAGCACCTGGGCGAGAATACCGTGCGCGCCATCGCGATGGACGCGACCGAGGGCCTCGTCCGCGGCCAGCCGGTCGGCGACACCGGCGGCCCGATCTCGGTGCCGGTCGGCAACGGCACGCTCGGGCGCATCCTGAACGTGGTTGGCGAGCCGATCGACGAGAAGGGCGCCGTTGTGGCCTCCGAGACGCGTGCGATCCACCAGTCGGCCCCCGAATTCTCGGAACAGTCGACCGAATCCGAGATCCTCGTCACCGGCATCAAGGTGATCGACCTGCTCGCGCCCTATTCGAAGGGCGGCAAGATCGGCCTCTTCGGTGGCGCCGGCGTGGGCAAGACCGTGCTGATCCAGGAGCTGATCAACAACATCGCCAAGGTGCACTCGGGCTATTCGGTCTTCGCCGGCGTGGGCGAACGCACGCGCGAGGGCAACGACCTCTATCACGAGTTCATCGAATCGGGCGTCATCAACATCGACGACCTCGAGAAGTCGAAGGTGGCCCTCGTCTACGGCCAGATGAACGAACCCCCGGGCGCCCGCGCCCGCGTCGCGCTGACCGGCCTGACGCTGGCCGAGCAGTTCCGCGACCAGTCGGGCACCGACGTGCTGTTCTTCGTCGACAACATCTTCCGCTTCACCCAGGCCGGGTCGGAAGTGTCGGCGCTTCTGGGCCGTATCCCGTCGGCCGTGGGCTACCAGCCGACGCTCGCCACCGACATGGGCGCGCTGCAGGAACGCATCACCTCGACCAAGGCGGGCTCCATCACCTCGGTGCAGGCGATCTACGTGCCGGCCGACGACCTGACCGACCCCGCGCCCGCGACCTCGTTCGCGCACCTCGACGCCACGACCGTGCTGTCGCGCGCGATCTCGGAACTCGGCATCTACCCGGCGGTGGATCCGCTCGACTCGACCAGCCGGATTCTCGACCCGCAGGTCGTGGGCGAGGAACACTACCAGGTCGCCCGCGATGTGCAGGGCATCCTCCAGCGCTACAAGTCGCTGCAGGACATCATCGCCATCCTTGGGATGGACGAGCTTTCCGAAGAGGACAAGCTGACCGTGGCCCGCGCCCGGAAGATCCAGCGCTTCCTTTCCCAGCCCTTCGACGTGGCGCAGGTGTTCACCGGCTCGCCCGGCGTACAGGTGCCGCTTGAGAAGACCATCGCCTCGTTCAAGGCGGTCGTTGCCGGCGAATACGACCACCTGCCTGAAGCCGCCTTCTACATGGTCGGCGACATCGAGGAAGTGAAGGCAAAGGCGCAGCGTCTGGCCGCGGAAGCGGCGTAAGGGGGCGACATGGCCGACACGATGCAGTTCGACCTGGTGTCGCCCGAACGGCGGCTTGCCTCGGTTCAGGCCCGCGAGGTCCGCATTCCGGGTGCCGAGGGCGACATGACGGCGATGCCCGACCATGCGCCCACGATCACCACGCTCCGGCCCGGCGTCCTGCGCGTCGTGCGGCCTGACGGCGAGGATACCTACGCCGTCACGGGCGGCTTCGCCGAGATCGGCGCCGAGGGCGTGACCGTCCTGGCCGAACGGGCGATGCTGACGAAGGACCTGACCCGCGAGGTCTACGACAGCTACGTGGCCGAGGCCCGCGCCGCGCTGGACAAGGCGCGCGAGGGCGGCGACGGCAACCTGGTGGACGAAGCGGCCAAGCTTCTCGCCGACATGGTGGCGATGGGCGATCACATCGCGATCTGAGCGCCCGGCCGCCGCCAGGCTAAAGGCCCCGTCCGCGGACGGGGCCTTTGCTTTTCGGGGGTGCGGGGGCGGTCAGGCCGGCGCGGGCTCTTCCTCGTGCCCTGCCGGGCAGCACCGATACTCCTGGCTCTTTTCCAGAAGCGCGATCTGCCTCTCGAGAAGCTTGTTCTCCAGCGCCTTCCGTTCGAGATCCAGCGCGATCGCCTTCCTGCGCGCGTCCTCGCAGGTGTTGCAGGGGTCGAGGCAGCCCTTGACCACGATGGCCTGCGTCGGCAGGCAGTAGGTGCGCTCGAACGCGAGTTCCGCCGCAAGCGTCGCGCCGACCTCGTTCGACCCGGCCCTTGCCAGGATGCCTTCCTTCACGAGATCCTCGTCGACCTGCTTCAGCGCGCGGTCATGGACCTCGGCGGACACCGGCTGCACGGCCAGAGCCGCCCGCACCGGGGTGAAGACGCCGGTCAGCGTCCCTATCCCGCCGCCGACCCGCCGCCGCATCGACCACCCGCCGCAGGACCGAGACGATGCGGAACTTCAGCGTCTGCTTCTTGACCAGCTGATAGGCGAAATAGGTGACCGCGTGGCATTCGTTGCGGTTCTCGAACGTCCGGGTCGAGGCTTCGAACGAATCCTCGCTTTCGCCCTCGGCGTGGCTCCGGCTCTGCACCTCGCCGATCTGCACGGCGTTCGCGGCGCGTGTCGCCTGCACCGACCGGTCATGCGAGACCCGTGCATGGTTCGAGACCTGCCGCAGGAACGACGAGGAACTGCGCGCGTTGAAGTTGCCCTCGACGTTCACGCTGCCGCCGCCCGCGAAGCCGATCGAGGCATAGGACCCGTCGACGTCGGTCTCGAAATCGGAATGCGACGAGGATTGCGCCGATCCTCGGTCGGTCGTGGTCAGGTCCGACAAGTAGCGGTCCATCGACCGCATGTAGTAGGTCTCTTCCGACGACTGCTCGTGCCGGTAGCTCACCTTCGACTCGCTGTCGAAGGTGAAGCGCGTGTTGCGGGTCGAGGTATAGAGCCTGACCTTCTCGCCCGGCAGCAGAGTCGTGCTGTAGACCACGTCGCCCAGCGACATCGGACCGGGGCAGCGCTGCAGCTCGGCGACGATGGTGATCTCGACCGGCACGTCTCCGATCCGGTTGATCAGCCGGTACGACACCCGGATGCTCTCGCAGCAGGGCTCGGGCGACAGTTGCGGACAGCAGGGGATTTCAGAAGCGGAAACAAGCTCACCAGACATGGTGCGGCCTCCCAGAAATGGACTTGGTTCAAAGAAATCGCGACTCGAATATCACACGGATCGAATCATCCGCGCTCCCGCAATGCGGGAGTTAACCATACGTCAAATCCCCGCCCGCGAGAAGGCGCTCCCTATGGGCTCAGCGGGCTCAAGCCGACGGTTTTGCCCCGGATCGCGCATTCCACACGTCGGAACCCCCTTCCGCCGTGCCGCGGCGCCGCCTATCACTGGCCACCGCGGCAACCTGAGGGACCGTCATGAAGCGCCTGGCAGCCGGAGCGGTCGGGGTGGACCAGGGCAGCGACACGCTGTTCTCGGACTTCGAGTCGGGCGGCGACATGTGGACCGGAACCGGCAAGCGCGAACGCCGCAAGGCGGTCGCCTTCGCGGCGCCCTTCGCCGCCGTTCCCACGGTGCAGGTCGCCGTCTCGATGATCGACATGGACCACCGCCACAACCACCGCATCGATCTCTCGGCCGCCGCGATCACGCAGAGCGGCTTCGAGATCGTGTTCCGCACCTGGGGCGACACCCGCGTCGCCCGCGTCCGTGTCAACTGGCTGGCGATCGGTCCCATCGCCAGCGACGACAACTGGATCGTCGGCTGAACCCGGTCAGACCCGGGTATACATGCCCTCGTAGATCGGCCCCAGCGTCTCGGTCTCAAACAGCGAGCTGACCGACGTGCCGTTCCAGATGTTGATGATCGCCTGGGCGAACATCGGCGCGGTCGGCACGATGCGGATGTTCTTCGCCTTCTTCGTGGCCTCGGTCGGCTCGATCGAGTCGGTGATGACCAGCGATTTCATCACCGACTTCGTGATCCGTTCGACCGCCGGACCCGACAGCACGCCGTGCGTGATGTAGGAATGAACCTCCTTGGCGCCGTTCTCCATCAGCACCTCGGCCGCCTTGCAGAGCGTGCCGGCGGTGTCGCAGATGTCGTCGACGATGATGCAGGACCGGCCGCTCACGTCGCCGATCACCGTCATCTCGGCCACTTCCCCGGGCTTCTCGCGCCGCTTGTCGACGATGGCGAGCGGTGCGTTGATGCGCTTGGCAAGCTCCCGCGCCCGCGCCACGCCGCCCACGTCGGGCGACACGACCGTCACCTCGGACAGGCGGCTCTTGAAATGGTGTTCGATGTCGAGCGCGAAGACCGGCGAGGCATAGAGGTTGTCGACCGGGATGTCGAAGAAGCCCTGGATCTGCGCCGCGTGCAGGTCCATCGTCAGCACCCGTTCGATCCCGGACTCGGCGATCATGTTGGCAACAAGCTTCGCGGTGATCGGAGTGCGCGCCTTGGTTCGGCGATCCTGCCTGGCGTAGCCGAAGTAGGGGATCACCGCGGTGATCCGTGCCGCCGACGACCGGCGCAGCGCGTCCGAGATGATCAGTAGCTCCATCAGGTTGTCGTTCGCAGGATTCGAGGTCGGCTGGATGATGAACATGTCCTCGCCGCGGACGTTCTCGAAGACCTCGACGAAGATTTCCTGGTCGTTGAACCGCTCGACCCGCGCATCCACCAGCCCGACCGACATTCCCCGGTGCATCGACATCCGCCGCGCGATGGCGTTGGCCAGGCCTCGGTTGGCATTGCCGGAGATGAGCTTCGGCTCGGAGAGTGCGGGCATGTGCGGGGGTCCCTCGGGCAGATCCGTGTGACGGATTCGGGTTGGCGTTGACACCGCTTAGCACCCGTCTAGGGTCT
This sequence comes from Paracoccaceae bacterium, assembly GCA_025458985.1. Taxonomy (GTDB): domain Bacteria; phylum Pseudomonadota; class Alphaproteobacteria; order Rhodobacterales; family Rhodobacteraceae; genus JALORM01. Next base: position 5,524 of record JALORM010000227.1, read on the forward strand.
TGCCAAACGCCGGAAGGGGGCTCCGATGCCGCACGTCGACTACTTCTTCACGACGCTGTCGCCTTATGTCTACCTGGCCGGAACGCGGCTGGAAGAGATCGCCGCCCGGCACGGCGCCACCCTCGCCTACAAGCCGCTCGATGCTGGCGCGCTGTTCGCCCGCACCGGCGGGGTGGCGCTGAAGGACCGCCATCCCAGCCGCCAGCAGTACCGCCTGCAGGAGCTGCGCCGGCAGGCGGCGAAACGCGGCCTGCCGATCGACCTGCAGCCCGCGCACTGGCCGACGAACGGGGCGCCCGCCGCCTATGCGATCATCGCCGCGCAGGCGGCCGGCGGCGGCGACATGGGCGCGCTTGTCCATGGCCTGACGCGGGCCTGCTGGGCCGAGGGCCGCGACATCGCCGAGGATGCGGTCATCCGCGATTGCCTCGCGGCCGCGGGGTTCGACCCGGGCCTGGCCGACAAGGGCCTCTGGACGGCGTCGGGCGTGTACGAGCGCAACCTGGAGGACGCGGTCGAGGCCGGCGTCTTCGGCGCGCCCTTCTACGTCACCGACACGGGCGAGCGGTTCTGGGGGCAGGACCGGCTGGAGGACCTTGATCTCTCCCTGTCCGGCCGGCTCTGATGCCCGAAGCCGACTTCGACGGCACCCGGACCTTCTGGCAGTCCTGGGGCACCGGACGCCGCGCCGTTGCGGTGCACTGTTCGCTCGCCCATTCCGGCGCCTGGGAGGGGGTCGCGCTCAACCTCTCGGATGTCCTTCACCTGCACGCCTTCGACATTCCCGGCCATGGCCGAAGCGGCGACTGGGACCCGGCCCGCGACATCATGGATCAGACCGTCGCCGTAGCGATGGGCCTGATCGGCGAGGTGCCGGTTGACCTGATCGGACATTCCTTCGGGGCCGTCGCCTGCCTGCGGGTGGCTGTCGAGCGCCCCGACCTTGTGCGCAGCCTAGTCCTTTTCGAACCGGTGTTCTTCGCCGCGGCCGCGGCCGACGGTTTCAACACCGCCGCCCCCTTTCTGCCCTTCGCCGAGGCGATGGTGAAAGGCGACACGGATGCGGCGGCGCGGCTCTTTACAGGCCTCTGGGGCGCGGGCGAACGCTGGGAAGACCTGCCCGCCCGGCAGCGCGCCGCGCTTGCCGCGCGCATCCACCTGATCCCGGCCGCCAATCCTGCGCTGCATGGCGACAACGCCGGGCTGCTCGCGCCCGGCCGCCTCGACCGGGCTGCGATGCCGGTGCTCCTTCTCGAAGGGTCGGACTCGCTGCCGGTGATCCCGGCGATCAACGCAGGCCTGGCGCGTCGCCTGCCCGACGCAAGGCGCGAGACGATTCCCGGCGCCGGGCACATGGGGCCCGTCACCCATCCCGCGGCCGTGGCCGGGGCGATCCGCCGCCACCTCGGCCTCTGATCCGCCAGGGCTCAGCCGCGCAGGACGTCGAGGAAACGGTCGACCGCCTCCGCGCTTGCCGACCAGTCGGTGACCAGCCGTGCGGTGACCGGCGCCTCGTCCGGTCCGTCGAGCGTGCCGTTCCAGAGGTAGTACTTCGCCCCGGCCTCGTGCAGCCGCCGGTGCACCGCGCGGGGCCAGTCGGCAAAGACGATGTTGGCCTCAGGCGGGTAGTGCAGGCGGACATCGGCATGACGCCTCAGCCCTGC
>JALORM010000228.1 GCA_025458985.1 Paracoccaceae bacterium
GCGCGGTCCTTCTCGAAGTGCTGGCGGAATTCCTTGTACGTGGTCGAGCCCATGCAGCGGAGCTTGCCCCCCTGCAGCGCGGGCTTGAGCAGGTTCGAGGCGTCCATCGCCCCGCCCGAGGTCGCGCCCGCCCCGATCACGGTGTGGATCTCGTCGATGAAGAGGATCGCGTCGGGATGGTCCTCGAGCTCCTTCACCACGGCCTTCAGGCGTTCCTCGAAATCGCCGCGGTAGCGGGTGCCGGCCAGAAGCGCGCCCATGTCGAGCGAGAAGATGGTGGCGCCTTTCAGTACCTCGGGGGTCTGGCCCTCGACGATCTTCTTGGCCAGGCCCTCGGCGATGGCGGTCTTGCCCACGCCGGGGTCGCCGACCAGCAGCGGGTTGTTCTTGCGCCGGCGGCACAGGACCTGGATGCAGCGCTCCACCTCCTGTTCGCGACCGATCAGGGGGTCGACCTCGCCCTTGCGGGACTTGGCGTTGAGGTCCACGCAGTATTTGGACAGCGCGCTTTCCTTGGCCTCGCCGCCCTCGTTCTGTGCGGTCGAGCGGGTCTCTTCGGGGTCGTCTGCCCCGGCGACGGGGCGGGTTTCGCCGAAGCTCGGGTTCTTGGCGACACCGTGGGCGATGAAGTTCACCGCGTCGTAGCGTGTCATTTCCTGCTCCTGCAGGAAGTAGGCGGCGTTCGATTCGCGCTCGGCAAAGATCGCGACAAGGACGTTGGCGCCGGTCACCTCGGTGCGGCCCGAGCTTTGCACGTGGATCGCGGCGCGCTGGATCACGCGCTGGAAGGCGGCGGTCGGCACGGCTTCCGAGCCCTCGACCTCGGTCACGAGGGTCGACAGGTCGTCGTCGATGAACTCGACCAGGGTGCGGCGGAGCTCGTCGAGGTCGACGTTGCAGGCCTGCATGACCTTGGCTGCGTCGGGCTCGTCGATCAGCGCGAGCAGCAGGTGCTCGAGCGTTGCGAGTTCGTGCCGGCGGGCGTTTGCCAGCGCCAGGGCTCCGTGGATGGCCTGCTCGAGTGTGCTAGAGAACGAAGGCACCTGACGTGCTCCTTTCCTGTCGGGCCGGAGGGGGACAAGGGCCCACCCCAACCGTGGCCTCATGCTCTTAAAGTTCGGTGTTCTTTTTGTGGCTTCAAGTGATTTCTCGCAGAAATCGCCCTGACGACAGCAAACCGCACAAAATGTGACCGGCCGGTGAGCGGCGCGCGCGGTCAGAACCGGTCCTTGCGGCGCCGGATTTCGGCAAAGACCTCGGCATCTGGGGCGCCGGCCATGCCGACCTGCGCCTTCACCCCGGGCAGGCCGGCCCGCAGGAACGGGTTCGTTGCCAGTTCCTCGGCCAGCGTCGAGGGTACCGTCGGCCGGCCCTGCGCGCGCGCCTCGGCCACGCGGCCGACCCGCGCCAGAAGATCGGCGTTCTCGGGCTCGATCGTCAGCGCGAAGCGGCCGTTCGACTGGGTGTATTCGTGCCCCGAGCAGACGAGCGTCGCCGGCGGCAGCGCAGCGAGCTTCGACAGCGAGCCCCACATCTGCGCAGCCGTTCCCTCGAAGAGCCGCCCGCACCCCAGCGCCATCAGGCTGTCGGCGGTGAAGACCGCCCCGGCCTGCGGGACATGGAAGGCGACATGGCCGACGGTATGGCCCGGCACCTCGATCACCCGCACTTCGGCCGATCCGATCGCGAAGTCATCGCCGTCACGCACCGCCCTGTCGAGCCGCGGCAGACGGTGCGAATCGGCGGCGGCACCGGTCACCCGGGCGCCCGTCGTCGCGCGCAGCGCCTCGACCCCGTCGATGTGGTCGGCGTGATGGTGCGTGATCAGGATGTCGGTCAGGTCCCAGCCCCGTCGCTCCAGCTCGGCCTCGACCGCGGTCTCGTCGGGCACGTCCACGACGGCCGTCGCATGGGTCGTGCTGTCATGCAGCAGGAAGGCGTAGTTGTCCGACAGGCAGGGGACGGTGACGATTTCCAAGGTCATGAAGAGAGGTTAGGGTCGCCCCGGCAGGAAGTCGAGAGCCGGGGAGGCGCGATGCACCTCGACGTGCTTGATCTGAGGAACTTCTACTACCGGACGAACCTCGGCCGCGTGGCCCAGAAGGCGATCCGCGATCAGGTCCTGGCGTGCTGGCCCGAGGCGAAGGGCCAGACCGTCGCCGGCTTCGGGTTCGCGGTGCCGCTGCTGCGGCCCTACCTGGCCGACGCCCGCCGGGTGATCGGGCTGATGCCCGGGCCGCAGGGCGTGATGCCCTGGCCGGCCGGCATGGATAACGTGAGCGTTCTGTGCCCCGAGACGCTCTGGCCGTTGCCCACGGGCCTTGTCGACAAGCTGGTGCTGCTGCACGGGCTCGAGACCTCGGAACAGCCCTCGGCCGTGCTGGAAGAGGCGTTCCGCGTGCTTGGCCCGGGCGGGCGGGCGCTTTTCATCGTGCCGCATCGCGGCGGGCTCTGGGCCGGAAGCGACCGGACGCCCTTCGGGTTCGGTCGGCCCTACACGCTGGGCCAGATCGAGGCGCAGCTGCGCCGCCATTCCTTCCAGGTCGAGGGCCACCGGGCCGCACTTTTCGCGTTTCCGTCCGAACGCAGGTTCTGGCTGAAGTCGGCCACCTTCTGGGAACGCCTCGGGCGCCGCGTCTCGACCGGGCTCATGGGCGGCGTGCTTATGGTCGAGGCCAGCAAGCAGCTCCATGCACCGCGGCCATCGGGGTTGCGAGAGCGCGTGCTGCGCCCGCTGGACGCGATCGAGGCTTTTCCCAAGCCGGTCGCCGGCCCGGCGCGGACCGCGGCATCTGCGGCATTTCGCGCCCGCGAAGCGCCAGCCGACGCCCCCCCTGCAGTCCAGGCCGACACCCCGCCAGATTGCCCGAATCCGACCTGACTCGGTCCGTCTTGGCAGGCAAATCGGGCCTCGCGGCGGGTATCCGGGCACGGCAAATCCGGGGCGCTTTCCCACCGCGTTGAAAAGCCGCGACATTCGCCGCAAACCGCGCGTGGCAAGGCGGTTGCGGGGGGCAAGCGCCTCTGCTACACCCGCGCCGGATTTCAGAGGCAGGGTCCTGTACCCTCGCCTCCAGACAGCCTCGTGCCGGGCCTACCTTCGGTTGACGGGGTCTCCTGAACGCGGGAAGGGTGGACGTGTCCGAACCAGTTTCGATCTCCTCCGGCATTGCCGCACGCTACGCGGCGGCACTTTTCGAACTGGCGAAGGAGGGCAAGGCCCTCAAGGCGCTCGAGGCCGACGTGGATGCGCTTTCCGGCGCGCTCGACGTCAGCGCCGATCTGCGCAGCGTGATCGCCTCGCCGGTCTATTCTCGCGAGGACCAGGCGGCCGCGATCGCGGCAGTGGGCGGCAAGCTCGGCCTGTCGGAGCTGACCGCCAGCACGCTGGCCCTCATGGCTTCCAAGCGCCGCCTCTTCGTGCTGCCCCAGCTGGTACGCGCGCTGCGCGCCATGATCGCCGAGGAAAAGGGCGAGGTCACGGCCGAGGTCGTCTCGGCCGCCGCACTCACCAAGGCGCAGTCCGACGCGCTCGCCAAGACCCTGAAGGAGCGCTTCGGCAAGACCGTCAAGCTCCAGACTTCCGTCGATGACAGCCTCATCGGCGGCCTTATCGTGAAGGTCGGCTCGAAGATGATCGACACCTCGATCCGCTCGCAGCTCGCCTCCCTCCAGAACGCCATGAAAGAGGTCGGATAAATGGGTATCCAAGCCGCTGAAATCTCTGCCATCCTCAAGGAGCAGATCAAGAACTTCGGGAAGGAAGCCGAAGTCGCCGAAGTCGGCCGGGTGCTCAGCGTCGGCGACGGCATCGCCCGCGTCTATGGCCTCGACAACGTGCAGGCCGGCGAGATGGTGGAATTCCCCGGCGGCATCCGCGGCATGGCGCTGAACCTCGAAGCCGACAACGTCGGTATCGTGATCTTCGGCGATGACCGGTCGATCAAGGAAGGCGACACCGTCAAGCGCACCAAGTCCATCGTGGACGTGCCGGTGGGCGACGCGCTGCTGGGCCGGGTCGTGGACGGCCTCGGCAACCCGATCGACGGCAAGGGGCCCATCAATACCTCGCAGCGTTCGGTGGCCGACGTGAAGGCCCCGGGCATCATCCCCCGCCGCGGCGTGCACGAGCCGATGGCGACCGGCCTGAAGGCGGTGGACGCGATGATCCCGATCGGCCGCGGCCAGCGTGAACCAGAAGGTCTACAACGAGGCCGCGGGCGACGACGAAAGCAAGAAGCTCTACTGCGTCTATGTCGCGATCGGCCAGAAGCGTTCGACCGTGGCGCAGCTGGTGAAGAAACTCGAGGAAACCGGCGCGATGGCCTATTCCATCGTCGTCGCGGCGACCGCCTCGGACCCCGCGCCGATGCAGTTCCTTGCGCCCTATTCGGCGACCGCCATGGGCGAATACTTCCGCGACAACGGCCGCCACGCGCTGATGATCTACGACGACCTGTCGAAGCAGGCCGTGGCCTACCGCCAGATGTCGCTTCTGCTGCGCCGCCCGCCGGGACGCGAGGCCTACCCGGGCGACGTGTTCTACCTGCACTCGCGCCTGCTTGAGCGGTCGGCGAAGCTGAACAAGGACCACGGCGCGGGCTCGCTGACGGCGCTTCCGATCATCGAGACCCAGGCCGGCGACGTGTCGGCCTACATCCCGACCAACGTGATCTCGATCACCGACGGCCAGATCTTCCTGGAAACCGAACTGTTTTACCAGGGCGTCCGCCCGGCCGTGAACACCGGTCTGTCGGTCAGCCGCGTGGGCTC
>JALORM010000229.1 GCA_025458985.1 Paracoccaceae bacterium
GCCCGCTTGCGGATCTGGGCGAAGAGGCACTCCTCCTCCTCGTTCGAGGGATTGGCGATGAGGTCGTCTTCGCCCTCTTCCACCCGCGCGCCCATCAGGATGTAGAGCGTCGCGTCTCCGCCGTCGTCGAGGATCATGTTCGCCCCGCCCTCGGGGAACTGGAAGATCCGGTCAGTGTAGTCCCAGTAGTCGGCGAGCGTCTCGCCCTTCACGGCGAAGACCGGGGTTCCGCCTGCCGCGATCGCGGCGGCGGCGTGGTCCTGGGTCGAGTAGATGTTGCACGACGCCCAGCGCACGTCGGCGCCCAGAGCCTTCAGCGTCTCGATCAGGACGGCGGTCTGGATCGTCATGTGTAGCGACCCCGCGATCCGCGCACCCTTTAGGGGCTGCGCCGCGCCGTATTCCTCGCGCAGCGCCATCAGGCCGGGCATCTCGGTCTCGGCGATGGCGATTTCCTTGCGGCCGTAGTCGGCAAGCGCGATGTCCTTCACGACGTGGTCGGTCACGGGGGCGTCTCCTGGCAAAGCGGGTCGCGGGTCACATAGCAGCCGCGCCGCCGTGCGGCAATGCGGCGATGGGGCGGCATGAGCCATGTCAAGGTCGCGTCGCGCACGGCCGGTATCCTTGCCGCGCCCCAGTCGCAAGGAGTTGACCCGATGACCCTGCCACGCACCATGAAGGCCGCCGTCGTACACGCCCTCGGCGCACCGCTTGATATCCGCGAAGTCCCGGTGCCGGCGATCGGGCCGGGGCAGGTGCTGATCCGGGTGCGCGCCTCCGGGGTCTGCCACACCGACCTGCACGCGGCCGAGGGCGACTGGCCCGTGAAGCCCAGCCCGCCGTTCATCCCGGGCCACGAGGGCGTGGGCGAGGTTGCGGCCGTCGGACCCGGCGTCGCGCACCTGAAGGAGGGCGACCGCGTCGGAGCGCCGTGGCTCCATACCGCCTGCGGGCGTTGCGTGCACTGCGTCGGCGGGTGGGAGACGCTGTGCGAACGCCAGCAGAACACCGGGTACTCGGTCGATGGCGGCTACGCCGAATACGTCCGCGCCGACGCGAACTACGTGGGACGGCTGCCCGACACCCTCGACTTCGGGCCGGCTGCGCCTGTCCTGTGCGCCGGCGTCACCGTCTACAAGGGCCTCAAGGAGACCGAGGCGAAACCCGGCGACTGGGTCGCGATCAGCGGCATCGGTGGTCTTGGCCACATGGCGGTGCAGTATGCCAAGGCGATGGGGCTGCACGTGGCGGCCGTCGACATCCACGACGACAAGCTGCGCCTTGCGCGCGACCTCGGCGCCGATCTGACCTTCAACGCCGCCGAGTCCGACCCGGTGGCCGAACTGCAGAAGCAGATGGGGGGCGTCCACGGCGTGCTGGTGACGGCCGTCTCGAACGCGGCCTTCTCGCAGGCGGTGGGAATGCTGCGCCGGGGCGGGTTCATGTCGCTGGTCGGATTGCCCCCCGGCGATTTCCCGCTGCCGATCTTCGAGATCGTGCTGAAGCGGATCACCGTGCGCGGGTCGATCGTCGGCACCCGCAACGACCTGGCCGAGGCGCTGGCCTTCGCGGGCGAGGGCAGGGTCGCCTCGCATTTCAGCTGGGACGAGCTCGAAAACATCAACGCGATCTTCGACCGGATGCGGCAGGGGCAGATCGACGGGCGGGTCGTGCTGCGCATCTGAGGCTTGCCTGCCGCGAAGGGCGGCCCTAGCCATGGCGCATGGCCAAACAACCCCGCGCCTGGCAACGGATGCTTTCGGGCCGCAGGCTCGACCTGCTCGACCCGACCCCGGTCGACATCGAGATCGAGGACATTGCCCATGGCCTGGCCTTCGTGGCCCGCTGGAACGGTCAGACGCTGGGCGACTGGCCCTATTCGGTGGCCGAGCATTCGCTGCTGGTGGAAGAGCTGTTCGCCGCGGCAAACCCCAAGGAGCCGCCGCGCTGGCGGCTGGCGGCGCTGCTGCACGACGCGCCGGAGTATGTGATCGGCGACATGATCTCGCCCGTGAAGGCCGCGGTGGGGCCCGGCTACGGCGCGCTCGACGAACGGCTGACGGCCGCGGTCCACATCCGCTTCGGGCTTCCGGCAACGATCCCCGCGCCGGTCAAGAAGGCGATCAAGGCGGCCGACCGGGTGTCGGCCTGGCTTGAGGCGACGCAGATCGCGGGCTTCAGCCGGGCCGAGGCGGACAGGTTCTTCGGAACGCCGCCGGGGCCCCTCGTGGCCGGCCGGCGCATCCGGCCGCGCCCGCCGGTCGAGGTGCGCGAAGCCTACCTGGCGCGACACGCGGCCTTGCTCGCCGCGCTCTGACGGAGGGGCCCGGGTCGTCTGTGCTTCGGGGGGGTCAGGTCACCCGCGGCGCGGCCCGGGGTCTGCGTCTGGCGCGTCCGTTCAGGGCCGCGCTGGCCGGGCATCCGGGCCTCTGGCAGATCGTGCCCAAGGCCTGGTCGCCCGGCGTCTGATCGTCACGCCCAGAACCGGGGCAGACGAAGAAGCTCGGTCCGCGTCCGGGTGCTGGCCTCGGCCTCGTGGGCGGGCTGGCGCTGGTCGCGGCTCGGCTCGTAGGCCCGGTCCATCCGCGTGGCAATCAGCAGGCTTTCACCGATGATCTTCAACATGACATTTACCTCCTGATCCTTCGATGGATTTGATATAGGGGATAAAGAGGCGCATGCGCCAATCAGGAAACCTTTCTGACTTATAGTTTGGCTAACAGATGAAGCTGCCGTCTCTCACCGCGCTCCGCGCTTTCGAGGCAGCCGCGCGCACCGGCAGCTTCTCGGCCGCGGCGCGCGAGCTGAACGTCACCCATGCCGCGGTGGCGCAACAGGTGCGCGCCCTGGAGGAACGGCTCGGCCAGACGCTGGCCTTCCGCGAGGGACGGGGGCTGGCGCTGACGGGCGAAGGCGCGAGGCTGGCGCAGACGCTGACAGAGGCGTTCCGCGCCATCGCGGCCACGCTCGACGAACTGTCGGCCGACGACCCCGACCGCCCGCTGCGCATCACCCTCACGCCCTCGTTCGCCGCCAAGTGGCTGGTGCCGCGGCTGGGCGGGTTCTGGCGCGCGCATCCCGACATCGCGCTGACGCTCGACCCAGACCTGCGCCAGCGCGACCTCAACCGCGAGGCCTTCGACCTCGGCATCCGTTACGGCGAGGGCCGCTGGCCCGGGGTCGAGGCCGAACTTCTGACCCGCTCCGACGACGTGATCGTGGGCGCCCCCTCCCTTCTCGGCGACCGGCACGAGCTGAGCGTCGCCGAGATGCAGCAGATGCCCTGGATCACCGAGGCCGGCTGGAGCGAGCAGCTGCGCTGGCTGCAGGCGCTGGGGCTGGACCCGGCGGGGCTCGACCTGACCGAGATGCCGACCGAAGAACTCGCCTCGCTCGCCGCGCGCGAGGGGCTGGGACTCGCGGTCGAGATGGCGCCCCTGGCCGAGCCCGACGTCGAGGAGGGGCGGCTCAGGATCGTCCACCGCCCGCCGCCCGAAGGCAGCTACGGCTACTGGATCGTCACCCGCCCCGGCCCGAAGAAGCCGCAGCTGAAGACCTTCATCCGATGGCTGAAATCGGTCGTCTAGGGCCGCCTTGCCAAGGGCGGTGCCGCCACCCGATAAGGGCCTATGGCATTCCTGAAGGGGCACTGGCAGCTTCTGCTTCTGACGACGCTGGTGGTGGCGCTGTGGCCGACGCCGGTTCTGTTTCCGCTGAAGCTGCTGGTGGTGTTCCTGCACGAGCTGTCGCATGGTCTGGCTGCGGTGCTGACCGGAGGACGGATCGTCGAGATGGACCTGTCTGTCCTGCAGGGCGGCCATGCGATCACCCAGGGCGGCAGCCAGTTCGTGATCCTCATGGCGGGGTACCTTGGCTCGCTGGCCTTCGGGGTCGCGCTGTTCCTCACCGCGCTCAGGGGCGCGGCGGACCGGGCGGTGCTGGCGGCGCTGGGCCTTGTCGTGCTGGTGGTGACGCTTCTCTACATGCGCAGCCTCTTTGCGCTGGCGTTCGGGGTGGCCACGGGGGCGGCGATGCTGGCGGGCGCGCGCTGGCTGCCGCGCGCGGGCTGCGACCTGGCGCTGCGGGTGATCGGGCTGTCGAGCATGATCTACGTGCCGCTCGACATCTTCAGCGACACCATCGCCCGGTCGCACCTGCAGTCGGACGCCCGGATGATGGCCGA
>JALORM010000230.1 GCA_025458985.1 Paracoccaceae bacterium
AAGGCTGTCGGAGAGGAAGGCCATGGTCGGGGTGCCTGCTGTTTGATGTTCGGCGCCATCCCCTTTAGGCTTGGCCGCATGGCGAAACAAGACGGAGGACAGGGCCGGTGACAGACTGGTTCAGCGAGGAACAGGCGACGATGGGCGACCGCATTGCGGGCGCCCGCGAGGCGGCGGGGCTGACGCAGGACGAGCTGGCGCGACGGCTGGGCGTCAGGCACTCGACGGTGAAGGCCTGGGAGGACGACCGCTCCGAGCCTCGCGCGAACCGGCTTCAGATGCTGGCCGGGATGCTGAACGTCTCGCTGATGTGGATGCTGACGGGGCGCGGCGACGGTGTACCTGACCCCGACAAGGCGGCCGGCCCGGCGCCCGAGGCCGCGGCGCTCGCAATCGACCTTCGGCTGCTGCGCGCCGAACTTGGCCGCATGGCGGACCGCGTCGGGCAGATCGAGAAGCGGCTTCGTCAGGCGGAGCCGCGGCCGTGACCGAAGCGGCCGAGACGCGGCTGAAGCGGCTCAGGATGCGGTCGTGGCGCCGCGGCATCCGCGAGATGGACCTGATCCTGGGCGGTTTCGCGGACGCGGACCTTCCCGCGCTGGACGAGGCGGACCTTGCGCTCTACGACGCGCTTCTGTCCGAGAACGACCATGACCTCTACGCCTGGGTGTCGGGTGCCGCCGCCCCGCCGGACCGATATCGCGGCCTGATCGCGCGCATCGCCGCAACGGCGGGATTGCCGCGGTCCGCTTAACCGATTCTTCGGGCTTTGCCGGCTATGTCCGGGGTCGACGGATCGGACTACGGCGGAGAGCAGCATGACCATGAACGCACCCGTCCTCTCGGCGGAGCGGCAGGGGTTCCACGCGGGGTACCTCGAGCTGCTTTCCCTGATCGAGCGGCTCCACCGCCTGCTGCTGGACGTCATCAAGGACGAGTTCGAGCGTCTCGGCATCCTCGAGATCAACGCGGTCCAGGCGCTCCTTCTGTTCAACATCGGCGAGAACGAGGTCACGGCGGGCGAGCTCAAGACCCGCGGGTACTACCAGGGCTCGAACGTCAGCTACAACCTCAAGAAACTGGTGGAACTGGGCTACATGCACCACCAGCGCTGCGAGGTCGACCGCCGGTCGGTCCGTGTCCGCCTGACCGAAAAGGGGCGCGCGGTCCGCGCCGTGGTGGCGGCGCTGTTCGACCGGCACTCGGGCGGGATCGAGACGCGGCGTGTCCTCGACCTCGACAGGCTCGACGGAACGGCCGGGGCGCTGAAGCTTCTCGAACGCTACTGGGCCGACCAGATCCGCTACATCTACTGAAGGCGCGGCTGACGGGTCGGGTCAGCGCAAGGGGACCGGTGCCGCGAGGTCCGCCTCGCCCACGATCACCGTCGACAGCTCCCGCACCAGCTTGCGCTGCATGGCGCTTCCGAAGTCCCGGAAGTTGTCGGCCGTCTCGACGAAGGCCGAGGGCCCCTTGATCACGCGGTTGCGATAGTAGGCCGTCAACGCCCCCATCCGGTTGGGGTTCAGGGCGTGCTCCAGCGGGAAGTCCGCTCCGATCACCAGCCCGTTGATCGTGACGCCAGCAAGACGAGTGTCGTTGCGCGCCTCTTCGGGGCGCGGCCAGTCGTTGTTCTGCCCGTCGCCCGAGATGTCGAGCGTCTGTTCGTCGCAGGCGGGGCCCGAGGCGAACAGCGCGGCCGCAAACAGCATCGCGCCGCCGATCCCGGTGGTCGACTGCTCCGGCGGAAGCGGGTTGTCTTCGATGCTGGCCGCCACGCGGTCGAGCACCTCGCCGCCGGTCACGGCAACCCAGTCGACCAGAAGCCGCTGGTACCGCGCCCCCGACCATTCGAACACCGCGAGGTGCACCGGCGCCTCGGGCCGCGCGAGGAAGGCCTGCCGCACCTCGGCATCGCGGAGCGCCCAGGCAAGCCCGCCGGACTGCAGCCGGTACTCCGAGACATCGACCGAGGCAGAGACGTCGAGCGCAAGGACCAGCCCCTGCCGGCAGGGCACCTGGGCGGACGCCGGCGCCGCCAGAGGCGCCCCGGCCGCCGCCAGTCCGACCGCAACGACGCCCGCGCGCCAGCCCATCGCCCTATCCCCGCGTCCGGACGGCAGGCCGGGGCGCAGTGCCCAGCACCGGCCCGGTCAGCTCGCGTTCCAGCTTGCGCCGGATCGCCGGCGGAAAGTCGGCATGCGTGCGCGCCGGTTCGACAAAGGCCCCTGGGCCCCGGATCACCTCGGCCGCGTAGTAGGCCGCGATGTCGGCCTCGTGCCCGCCGATGGCAAGCGCGTTGACGACGATGTCGCCGAAATCCTCGCGCGCATAGATCCGGCCGGGGTCGAGCCAGTCATTGTTGCGCCCATCGCCCGACAGGTCCAGCGTGCGCGCGGCGCAGTCGGGCGCCGTCCCGAACAGGTCCAGCGCGTGGACCAGCGCGGCCCCGATCGCCGTCGGCTCCCACGGCCGCAGGCCCTCCGAGGCCGCCACGGCCTCGGCCACGCGGTCGAGGTCGGCGGCCGTCTCGACCAGGACCCATCCGGCGACAGGCTGCTGCCAGCGCCGGCCCGCCCACTCGAACACCGCTAGCGCCACGGGCTCGCCCGGTTCGAGGAACGCACGCCGGATCTCGGGCGCCGCAAGCGCCGCAACGATCCCGTCGCGCTGGATCGCATAATCCGCCGCGTCGACCGAGGCCGAGACGTCGAACCCCAGCGCCAGCGCGAGCCGGCAGGCCTCGGCCGGCACCGATGTCAGCAGCAGAAGCGCGAGCGTCCTCACCAATGCCCGACCGAGGGCATCGAGGCCCAGGGCTCGCGCGGCGGCTGCGCGCCGCCGGCCTGCAGAAGCTCGACCGAGACGTTGTCGGGCGACCGCACGAAGGCCATCCGCCCGTCCCGCGGCGGGCGGTTGATCGTGACGCCGTTGGCCTGCAGGTGCGCGCAGATCGCATAGATATCCTCGACCTCGTAGGCGAGGTGGCCGAAATGGCGGCTGTCCGACGGCAGGCCGTCGTCGCCGTCCCAGTTGAAGGTCAGCTCGACCGGGCATTCCGGCTGGCCGGGCGGCGCCATGAACACCAGGGTGAAGCGCCCGCCCTCGTTGTCGTAGCGCCGCGTCTCCTCGAGCCCGAGCAGCTTGTAGAAGGCGATGGACTTCTCCAGGTCCAGCACCCGGACCATGGTGTGCAGGTAGGTGATCTTCATGCCGCTCTCCTTTGCCCGGAGCAGAGCCTAGCACGCCCCGGCCCCCCTGCCATCGCCCCTATCTTGTGGTTCACGCCGCAGTGAACGCCATCTATAGTCGGCGTCCGACTCGCTGCCCCGGAGGACACGCCCATGCCCCTCACCCCCGACCAGATCGCCGAGATCGAGGCCGCCCGCGCCACGCCGCGCCCGACGCTTCGCGCCGTCTCCGAGGGGATGGAGGCGCATCTCTACCGTGCGCACCCGGTCCTCGACCACGGCTTCATCCGCGTCATCGACTACATGGGCGACGACGCCGCCATCGTGCAGGCCGCCCGCGTCAGCTACGGCGCGGGGACGAAGCATGTCAGCAACGACGAAGGCCTGATCCGCTACCTGATGCGGCACTGGCACTCGACCCCGTTCGAGATGTGCGAGGTCAAGCTCCACGTGAAGCTTCCGGTCTTCGTCGCCCGCCAGTGGATCCGCCACCGCACCGCCAACGTCAACGAATACTCCGCCCGCTACTCGATCCTCGACCGCGAATTCTACATCCCCGCTCCCGAGGCACTGGCCGCGCAGTCGACCGTCAACAACCAGGGCCGGGGCGAGGTGCTGGAGGGCGCCGAGGCCGCCCGCGTGCTGGACACGCTGAAGCGCGATGCCGCGCAGGCGTATGACAGCTACGAGGCCATGCTGAGCCAGGAGGGGCAGAAGGGCCTCGCCCGGGAACTCGCGCGGATGAACCTGCCGATGAACATCTACACGCAGTGGTACTGGAAGACCGACCTGCACAACCTCTTCCATTTCCTGCGGCTGAGGGCCGACGCCCACGCCCAATACGAAATCCGCGTCTACGCCGAGGCGATTGCCGCCTGCGTGCGCGACTGGGTGCCGTTGGCCTACGCGGCGTTCGAGGACTACCGGATGGGCGGGGTCACGCTGTCGGCGAAGGCGATTGCGGTGCTGAAGCGACGGCTGGCGGGAGA